>NZ_AUNJ01000485.1 GCF_000447775.1 Bacteriovorax sp. DB6_IX | reverse complement strand
AAAAAAACCACAAAACCAAAAACAAAAAAAGCCCTCCATCAAAGAGGGCTTTCCCAACATAAGCCATTTAGCAAGTGCGAAACAAAAAGTGCATGGCACCGAAAGCTCTGTTATACTTAACAAATGAAATTTATATTTTTAGTGATGATAATGTTTTCTGCATCGGCATTGGTTAAGACTGAGCAGGTTATGAAGTTTGATGGAGTTGTTTGGGGATTTGACTTCCTTGATCAACATAGTGGTTTCGTGTCTCTTAGAAGTGGAGAGCTTTATCACTTCGATTTGAAAAGCAAGAAGAGCAAATTGCTTGTGTCGCCTAAAGTAAAGGCCGGTGGACAAGGCGGGCTTCTAGATTTGAAGGTCGTTGAGATTAAGGGAAAGACATTTCTGTATTATACTTACTCCAAAGAGGTGAAGGATCTTTGGACAACGGCCATGGGGCGCGCTCTTTATAAAGATGGCAAACTAAGTGCACATGAAGATCTCTTTGTGGCCGATGTTGTAAGTGATACTTCAAGACACTTTGGCTCGCGAATGGCCTTTAAGGATCAGTTTGTCTATGTCACTATCGGTGATCGTGGTGAGAGAAAGTATGCACAAGATCTCTCTAAGCACAATGGGTCTATTGTGAGGCTTCATTTAGATGGAACTATTCCGAAGGACAATCCATTTGGAAAAAATAATCAACTCAAATCCATTTGGAGCTGGGGACATCGTAACCCTCAAGGAATTGATTTTGATCCTGTTAGTGGAGAGCTCTTTAGTTGTGAGTTCGGTCCTCGTGGAGGAGATGAGCTCAATCATATCAAGAAAGCACTAAATTATGGTTGGCCGGTAATTACCTATGGAAAGGAATATTGGGGACCAAGTATTGGAGACACACATAAAAAGGGGATGGAGCAACCAGTTGTGCACTGGAGTCCAAGTATTTCCCCGTCTGGGATGGTCTTTTATCGTGGTGATAAAGTTTCTGATTGGAAGGGAAATGTCTTCTTGGCCAATTTGGGATCACGTCATTTACGTCGCCTTGTTTTATCGCAGGAACAGGGAAATTTTAAGGTTACCAAACAAGAATCTCTTCTAAGTAGCTTAAAGGAAAGAATTCGCCATGTAGCAAATGGAAAAGATGGGCATCTCTATATTTCCACTGATAGTGGGAAAATAATCAAAGTTTTCAAATAGAGAAGTGGTAGAATAGGCGCATGAGTTTTTTTAAGAAGCGACTTTATTTTCTAACAGGGATTTTGGCGACAATTTTCTTTAGCTCACAGGCCTTCTCACAAGGCCAGAAGCTGCGTATTGTCTATTATAACGCTTATCCACATATGTTTAAAACTAAGGATAAGGCCATTGGTCCCGGGATCAAATTTATCGAGACAATTCTTTCAAATGCTCATATTGATCATAGCTTTTCACACTTACCGATAAAGAGGGGCCTTGGGGAGCTTGAAAAGAATCGCATTGATGTTCTTATGGCCCTTTTAAAAACACCTGAGAGAATGGAGAAGTTTAACTTTGGAAGTGTTCCAATTGTCTCGGCGACTCCTTGTCTGATAACAAATGATTCGGCCATCAAAACTCGAGATAGGATTTTAAAAGAAGGGGGAAAGCTCATGCTACCCAATGATTTTATTCTTGAAAGAGTCGTGAAGGAGAGTCTTAAGAACTTTAATGTGACATATATTCACGGGATAAATCCAATGAAGAAGATGTTCAATCTTCTCAATTATCGCAAGAATGTTTATGGGCTGATCCAAGTTTGTCTGCCTTCTGTCTATGAAGTTGATGGTGTCAGGGCCATTGAACTTGTTGAGTCACGAATGGATTTCTACTTGGCCTTTTCAAAGCATGTGGATAAGAAAATTATTCGTCAAATTGATGATGAAATTAGAAAGATGAATTTAAAAGGTCAGGGTTATTACGAGTTTTTGAAGAAATATAAAATAGATAAAATGAAAAGTTCTCACTGAGTGGAAGATTCCCACCCAGTGAATTCTTACTAGAGTCCTAGTTTTTCGTTGAGATCGGCCTGTGAGAGTTCACCTCTTTTAACAGAAGATTGAACAACCATAAGGGCCTTGTGATACTCAAGTCTCTCTTTTGCGTTGATAAGTGAAAGATCCAAATGCTTTTGGTTCTTAATATTTGAATACTTCACTGCGTTTCTCAGTAGCTTTACGGCCTCTTCAAAGCTTGGAAGTGCGCTCATAGGTCTCTCCTTTATTATTTATAATAATATCATATATCTAGAAGGAGAGAATTTCTAGCATTTCTTAAGATGTTTGCGCTTGGTGTCTAAAAAAAAACCGGTTAAATACATGACAACACGTTTTTATTTACTCTACAATTTAATTTACACACGAAAACATACGCATAGAAGGAAGGGACGTTTTATGAGAAAACTGCTTTTAGCATTGATGACATTGATGTCGTCACCTGTATTCGCACAAGCCGATTTCCAAGCATTAGTTAATGATGTCTTTGGAAAGATTAATGGAGCTTATGCACCAATTTTATTTTGGCCAATCCCATTTATTGGATTGCCACTTATTCTCTTTGTCATGGTTGCCGGAGGATTATTCTTCACATTCCGTTACGGATTTATCAATGTGAGACTCTTTAAGCATGCCATTGATGTTGTAAGAGGTAAGTATGATAACCCTGATGATGAAGGGGAAATCTCACACTTTCAGGCCTTGACATCTGCCCTGTCAGCGACTGTTGGTTTAGGAAATATCGCAGGTGTTGCGGTAGCAATTGGGGCCGGTGGTCCGGGGGCCATTTTCTGGCTTTGGCTTGTGGCCTTCTTTGGAATGTCACTTAAGTTTTCATCTTGTACTTTTGCTCAACTTTATCGAACTAAGGACTCTCAAGGTGCAATGCTTGGTGGGCCAATGGTCTATCTTGCTGAAGGGCTTAAAGAGAGAGGATTTGCACGTCTTGGTGCAACTCTAGGGATCTTCTTCTCTATTATGACAATTCTTGCTTCTTTTGGTGGAGGGAACCTCTTCCAAGCAAACCAAACTTATGAAATTATCAAAGCACAATTCCCAGCGGCCAACCCATGGGTTGTCGGAGTGACCCTGGCTTTCTTAGCAGGTGTTGTTCTTGTTGGTGGGATTAAGAGAATCGGTGAAGTAACATCAAAACTTATTCCTTTGATGTGTGGATTCTATGTTATCACTTGTATGATTATTCTCTTCTCAAATGCTTCAGCAATTCCAAGTCTACTTGCTTCAATTGTAACTCAAGCATTCTCACCTGAGGCGGCCTTTGGTGGTTTCTTAGGGGTTATGATCCAAGGGGTTAAGAGAGCGTCTTTTTCAAACGAAGCCGGTCTTGGTTCCGCGGCCATCGCTCACTCTGCGGCCAAAACAAAAGAACCTGTTAGAGAGGGTGTTGTTGCTATGATTGGTCCAGTTATTGATACACATATTGTTTGTACAATGACGGCCCTGACAATTCTTATCACTGGAGCTCATCTTCAACCAGAACTTGCTGGAAAGGGTGTTGAGATCACAGCAGCGGCCTTTGGAACTCTTGGTAGTTTCATGCCATATCTTCTTATGGTTGCCATTTGTGTCTTTGCTTACTCAACAGTTATCTCATGGTCATACTATGGAGAGCGTGCCACAGAGTATCTATTAGGTAGAAAAATGGGACATAATGCGATCAGAATGTATCGTCTTGTTTATGTTTTTATCATCATTCTAGGGCCAGTACTTTCTATTCAAAATGTTGTTGATTTTGCCGACCTTTCACTTCTTTCAATGGCCTTCCCAAATATTCTTGGGATGATCTATATGAGTAAACTTGTGAAAGATAAAGTCGATGATTATGTAAAAAGATATGAAGCTGGAGAGATGCCAGTTTACAAATAAGAATAAAAAAAGGGCCTATCAAAGGCCCTTTTCTTTTTATATGGATGTTTTTATTAGCTTCCACAACCCACACATTCAAATGTGCTTGAAACTGGCTTAACACCATTGATTTTCATTTTAATATTATGGATTTGATCTTTGATATCCATATCATCAAAAAGATTTCCCGTCAGTTGAGATTCTAGTGTCTTAATTTGTTCTTCAAGTTCAGACTTAACTTCCTGTGATAGATCACTCATTCATGCCTCCGTAATAAGTGTTGTGTGTCCTTATATTATAGAGAAAAAAAGTGAACAGAGCAAATTTAGTGCAGGTAGTCTGACATTAATTGATGGGCGAGAGAACTTTTGAATTCCTTATACTGAGAAAAACGCGTTAAAAATAAATAATGTTTTGACTTGTCTTGTAAAAGAGTTGCTGCGCCTACTTCCGCGAACATCTCCTCTGGTGAGCTGGCACTGTAGAGGGAAGGGAAGTTATTAGAGTTTAGGAGCTGCTTGTTAATTCCCGTATGGAAACTATTACGAGCGACTTGAAATCTTGTGTGAGATTTGTCTCCATTGTGCTGATAGAAATTGTTTTGCCATCCAACAGCATTGATGAATTCACGATAAAAGGCCTTATCTTCTTGTGCGATAACGTGGAAGAATTCATGAGTTAGTGTCATCTCGAATTCTTCAATTTCTTTAAGCTGTGTTTTATAGAGTGTGAGTTGCTTCCAACTTTTCTCATAGAGTCCGCGATAGTTTGAATTATTCTTATTCCTTTCATCAATCACAATGACATCGAGATGGTTAAACCTAGTCACAATATCTCTTTGAAGTAGTTCTTGAATTATTTTTATTTCTCTAAGCTCAGTCTTGGCCGCAATAACTAATGTGATTCCATATTGATTAAAAATCTCATTTTGAATTTGTGCTGCATGGGCCTTCTCATTCTTTTGAATGTGGAGTGTGAAGTCGATATCGACATTGGCAAATATCCCGTCTTGGTCAATATCAATACCTTTGATATTGGGATTAACTGGATCGAGATCGACAATATTGTGGATGCCGTCGCCATCTAAATCATGATCTGTTTTATCGCTAAACCCATCAAAATCTTCGTCTTCAAAGAGAAAGAAATTATCGGAGATAGTCACATCTTTGATAATGGGACCATCTCCAGTATTGTAGTTGAGTTTCTCACCCCACATTGGCGTGGCCAGGAGCGTTTGTCCAAGTAGTGTGAGTAGGAATAGGAGAGAGAGTTTAGGAAACAATCCTACCATCTCCCATCAACGGCCCAAATATCGGCCCATGATTCAATGAATCCACCATGTCCACCTACCATAATGTAAGAGAGGATTGCTGCTGGAAAATACAATGGACCAAGTAGTGCCGATTGCTTAGCGTGTCCTCCCTCGTGACCTGAGGCAAAGCTGTATCCTGAACAGAAATCGAGCTCAAAAAGACCGGCCGACATTTTTCCTGATACAATTCCAAGTCCACAAACATTTGCATAGAGTTGCATTTTAGATTGTGAAACTCTAATTTGTGGAAATTCAAACTCATACATTCTAAACATAAATCTTGGTGCGAGTGTATTAATTAGTCCATTAACGACACGGCTTACTGGTGTAAGGATTGCCGCTGTGGCAACAAAGGCAACTCCTACCATTGTGTTAATAAGACCCCATGAAAGGTTTGAGGCAATAACAAATAAGTGTAGAAGTGGGTGATCTGGATTTGCCGGACCAAAGAGAAGTGACTTCTTTCAAATGTTTCTTCAAATTGTGAAAGAGCATTATCAAATTCTTTAACTTGTTCTTGTGTTAAAGTCTCTGTTTTAAACTTTGCAAAGGCGTCCATTTTCTTCTTATTCTTTTTCTTTCCTTCGTTTAGAAGTGTAGAGATATTCTCGCTATACTCAATTGGGAGTATTTTCTTATCTCTCATTCTCTTTAATTTTGTCAGAGTTTTCTTGGCGTCTTCGTCAATGATTTTCATCATTCCCATATAGGCCATATACTGTTCCATAACTTCTAATTTAAACTCATCATCATTGGCCGAAAACTTCTGCATTTTCTTGCTGGCCAGTTTATTAATGTAGCCAAGAGATCTTGTAATATATCCCTCACTTAAATTTCTAAGATAAGTTAGAGAGTAAAGTGTGATCATCTCATTCTGTGCCATTTGCACAGGAGAGTTAAGCATTCTACCGTCTTCAGAAGTTGCGTATGAATTCTTTCCGGCCTCATAAGTAATGGCATGAATATCCATCGTGAGGTTTTTTACATCTAACATCCAAGTTCTAATCTTGTCTTTACTTTCATTATAAACATCAACGCTTCTTTCTCGTCCTGGACCATACTCACGATCTCTCCAAGTCTCTAGCCTTGGGGCACGATTAATCAATTTTGCAATTTGATTGGCCTTTGTCTTTAATTCTTCGGCCATCTGAATCTTGATATCATTATCTAGACTCTTTTGATTGTTTTCTAGGGACTCAACGAATCCATCGAAATTGCGGTTAATACTTCTGTTACTCACGACTTTACATGAGACCATCTGTAGTGCGGCAATCAAGCAAATTGAGGTATTGACTACCTTTTTTAGCGTTATATTCATCTTTCTCTCCTATAATAGATAAGCCTATTTACCACAATTGATGACGCATCGCACATGGCTTGAAAATTATACAGATTTTATAGTGTCTAAAACTTTGATAGGTAGATAATTATTACAATTTCAGGCATTTAACTTAGAAATTCCCCTATATTATTCAAATGAAGAATAAACTCTTATTAAGACTCATCATTGTCCACATGCTGGCCCTCTTTGTTTTTAAGGTAGGGGTATCTGCGACAGCAATTGGCTTCTTTGTGTTTTTCTTCTTTGTGAGGGCCCTAGGATTGACAGTGGCCTATCATCGCTACTTTGCTCACCGAGCTTTTAAAACCACGCGATTCTTCCAATTCATTCTGGCACTATGGGGCGGACTCTGTGCACAGCGCGGGCCTCTTTGGTGGGCCTCTAAACATAGAAAGCACCACCGTCATTGTGATCTTCCTGGTGATCCTCATAGTCCTCATCAACTTGGACTTTGGGGCGGGCATATTGGCTGGGCCTTAAAGGCCGAGAGTATGAAAACAGACGAGGCCTTAGTCAAAGACTTCAAAAAATATCCAGAGCTCATGATCTTTAATAAGTACCACGATCTCTTTATGCTAAGTTTTGCAGCTTTGCTCTATTTAAGTGGAGAGCTTATTGCTCATTACTACCCACAAAGTGGTACGAGTGGATTTCAGATTCTTATTTGGGTTTATATTATTAACACTCTTGTTCACGTCCACTTAACTTTCTGTGTGAACTCCATTGGCCATGTAAGAGGAAGTCGTCCATTTAAAGATCATCAATGCGAAAAAGGTGATAAGAGTGGAAATATCCCTTGGCTTGCTTGGCTAACAGCAGGCGAGGGTTGGCATCACAATCATCACACATTCCCATACTCTGCCCGAATTGGTATTCAATGGTTTGAACTAGATCTGGGTTATCTTACGATTCTCTTACTTGAGAAGATGGGACTTATTTGGGATGTGAAGCTTCCTCTTCTTCATCGAAGAAAAGCACAGCAGAAAGCTGGAACTATATTGACTTAACTCTGTGTCACAGAAATAAATTTCTTCTTCCTATCTCTCACTATCTCTCATTTGTTAATTCTAATCTGAGTTTTGATTATGATGAGACTGGCCAGTTAGTAAGCGCGACGCACTCACTAAAGGGCGAAGAGAATGAGTCCTTCACTTATGATGATTTAGGAAATAGATTACTTCGTAACGGACAATCTAGTCCGGCCAGTTATGATTTAAATAATAGGCTACTTGAAAATGAAACTCATGTTTTTCATATGATAATAATGGAAACATGCTGTCACAAACAAATAAGGCAACAGGAGAGTTGAGTTATACACTTGGACTTCTGAAAGTCAGTTAGTTAGAATTGAAAAGAAGCCTTCGCTGTAGAAAATCCAAGCTCTGTGATACAATATGAATACGATGTTTCGGAAGAAGAATCTACAAAAATATCGATGGACTAGAAAGAAGTTACATCTATGACAGAGAAGATATTTTAGCGATCTTTGAAAAACAAGAAGATGGATCTTTTAATTTAGTTATGAAGTACCTTCACGGCCCGGGGATTGATGAGCCAATTAAAGGTTTGGTAGGGACTTTGATGAAACTTATTACGCTGATGGACTTGGATCAATTGTTAAAGTTGAAAGAAGTAATGGTGAGTTCTTTAATCTTGTTTATGATTCTTTTGGAAGAATGACTGTTTTTGATAAGAATCATCAGAAGATTACTCTTGGTAAGGATAGTCTTTTGACTTATGGGTATACTGGACGTGAGATTGATGCTGAGAGTGGATTTAATTACTATCGAGCGAGATATTACAGTCCGGAGATTGGAAGGTTTATTTCGGAAGATCCAATAAAACTCAGAGCAGGAGATTACAATCTATATAGATATGTAAAAAATAGTCCA
>NZ_AUNJ01000484.1 GCF_000447775.1 Bacteriovorax sp. DB6_IX | reverse complement strand
GTTGAAGATAGCTTAGTTTCGCAGATTACTGGTCATTATGGATCAAATAAGACATGTGATCTCTATGCTGAGGTTCCACTTTGGTCAGTTCTTGAGAAGTTTAATTACCAAAGTGCAGTGGTCGAAAGAAATAGATCTCAGGGAGTTGAAAGAGCTTTAAAGTGTAATGATAAATTTTATGATGAGAGTACAGTTTTTGTTTCGTCAGTTGGGACAGGAAAATTATCACAGGAGTACTTTCATGTCGAAAGTGAGAA
>NZ_AUNJ01000483.1 GCF_000447775.1 Bacteriovorax sp. DB6_IX | reverse complement strand
ATACTCAGGCATATCTCTATTTAGAGTTCTTTCTAGTTTATCAACAGTATTTCTTAGGTCTTCATTTTCTGGACAAAGAGTCAGGGCTACTTCGAATTCGGCCATGGCCTTTTCGTAGTTTTGCGCCATCATATAAGCTCTACCAGCATTAATATAAGGATACTCCTTATTCTGATACTTTGGTGCTTTCTTTGCTAATTCAAACCATTTGATTGAT
>NZ_AUNJ01000482.1 GCF_000447775.1 Bacteriovorax sp. DB6_IX | reverse complement strand
AAATTGGCTTCAATCTCAAGAAAACCCAAACCAAGTCAATCTTATAAAAAAACTCCTCTATCGTCTCTTTCTTCCAATTATTAGAAAGCGAGTACAGAGAGTCAGACAGAGAAATCATCCCAGTTTTTCTAATACAATCTCTAAAGGCATCAACTCCAGTCTACAACAAAAGTGATGAGGCTGATCCCTATTTTTTTCAAAAGCCCTTGATCAGGAAATATTCTTATGGGTGCTGATTTGAATGCAGATTTTTGAATGTGGTAGTACAAATAAGCCGACATTACCAAAATTCAATACATCCATTTGTGGCCTGCCCTACATATTGAACTTGCGGATGATCTC
>NZ_AUNJ01000481.1 GCF_000447775.1 Bacteriovorax sp. DB6_IX | reverse complement strand
ATTAGAAGCACTAGAAAAAGTCAAGCAAGTAAATTATGACCTTGTCTTTATGGATCTTCACATGCCTAAAATGGATGGGCTGAGTGCTACGAAAGAAATTTTGAAGAGAGAGAAGACTAAAGATTTAAAAATTGTGGCCATGACAGCGAACTCATTTAAAGAAGATCGCGATGCTTGTATTGCTTCTGGTATGATTGACTTTATTTCTAAGCCAGTTAAGATCAGTCGTTTAGTTGAAGTTATTGAAAAGATAAGTCAAGAAAAGGGCCAAAGTGCTTAAGCACCTTGGCCTATGATATTTTATTCGATTCCAAATCTTAGAGCATGAATCCCTGGAAGAGTTGCATTCTCAATATACTCTAGAGAAGCTCCACCACCTGTTGAAACATGGCTCATTTTATCGGCTAGGCCTGATTTATTAACGGCACTAACTGAATCACCTCCACCAACTAAAGTGAAAGCATCATTTAGTTCTGCAAGAACTTTTGCGATTCCAAAAGTTCCTTTGCTATAAACTTCGTTTTCAAATAGTCCCATTGGTCCGTTCCAAAGAACAGTTTTAGCACCTCGAAGTTTTTCACTAAAGATTTCTAAAGACTTTGGTCCAATATCCAGTCCCATAACATCTTCAGGAAGATTCTTTACCGTTACTTCAATAGGCTCTCCACCGAACTCTGTTGAAGCGAGGTGATCAACAGGAAGAACAATCTTATGAGATGTCTTCTCTTTTAGAATTCTTGTCGCTAGAGCTACATCTTCATCTGAACAAAGAGAAGTTCCAACTTCAATTCCTTGTGCTTTTAAGAATGGGTATGCCATTGCTCCGCCAATCAGGAGGTGAGTCACATTTGGAAGAAGTTTTTCGATAACCTTGATTTTATCACTAACTTTTGCACCACCTACAATGGCAACAAAAGGAGTTGCTGGTTTTCCAACAACTTTATCCAAGGCCTCAAGCTCTCTTTTAATTAGCTTTCCAGCATAAGCTCTTCTTTTGAAGAAGGCATTGATTTCATAAGTTGAAGAGTGTTTTCTGTGGGCCGTTCCGAAAGCATCGTTAACATAAATGTCACCATACTCAGAAAGCTTTCTCGCAAACTCTCTATCATTCTTTGTTTCTTCAGGGTGAAATCTCACATTTTCAAGAAGAATAACTCTTGATTCATTAAGAGTTAAAAGAGTTTTAATTCCTCTGTCTAAACATGATTCAGAAAGAACAACATCTTCGCCTAATTTATCTGCAAGGTAAGTTGCAACAGGCTCAAGTGAGAACTCTTTCTTAACTGTTCCCTTAGGTCTACCAAGGTGTGAAATTAGAACTAGCTTGTTGGCTCCGTTATCAAGAATTGTCTTGATCGTTTCAAGAGCGTTATCAATTCTAGTCGTATCAGTAATCTTAGTAGGATCATTTTTATCAAGAGGAACGTTGAAGTCAAAACGAGCAACAACGTTCTTATCTGTTAAATCGACTGAATCAATATATTGAATTGCCATTACAGTTGCTTCCCAATGTGAAGAGCTAAATCGATAACTCTATTAGAGAAACCTGCTTCGTTATCATACCAAGCGATAACTTTAACATTTGTCCCATCGATAACATTAGTGAGAAGTGAATCTACACATGAAGACTCTCTCATTCCCATGTAATCAATTGATACAAGTGGCTCATCAGAATATTTAAGAACACCTTTAAGTGCTCCATTACTTGCTTCCTTAAGTGCAGCATTAACTTCTTCAATAGTTGTTGGAGTTGAAACTGTAACTTGTAGATCAACAAGTGAAACGTTTGGAGTTGGAACTCTAACTGCGAAACCATCTAGCTTTCCGTTTAGTTCAGGGATAACTAGACCAACTGCTTTTGCAGCACCAGTCGTCGTAGGAATCATAGAAACAGCTGCTGCTCTCGATCTTCTGTAATCTTTGTGAGAAGCATCTAGGATTCTTTGGTCACCAGTATAAGAGTGAATAGTTGTCATATTTCCAGATTGAATTCCAAACTTCTCGTGAAGAACTTTTGCAACTGGAGCTAAACAGTTTGTTGTACATGAAGCGTTTGAAAGAACTGTATGCTCATCAGCTTTATAGTTCTCATGGTTGATACCCATAACGATTGTTTCGTCCATGTCTTTTCCTGGACAACAAAGAATAACTTTCTTTACTGAACCTCTTAGGTGCTTAGAAAGAGATTTCTTGTCTTTGAAAATTCCTGTTGCATCAATAACAATATCAACATTGTCATTTGGCCAAGGAATTTCAGCTGGGTCTCTATATTTATGGAAAGTAATTTTGTGACCGTTGATATCGAGAATGTGCCCTTCATCAACAGATACATCAGCATCAAATCTTCCAAATACTGAGTCATATTTTAAGAGGTGAACATATTGCTCTGGCTCACCAGGTGAGTTAACCGCTACGATCTCTAGATCTTCAATATTTCTATTAACGATTTCTCTGATTACTGTTCTTCCGATACGACCTAGGCCGTTAATACCAATTCTGATTTTTTGAGACATTCCTGACTCCATTTATGAGGGTTAGCTATTAATAAAAACTGCCCATAATATGCCATAATTACTTAGCTTTGACTAACTCTTTCACCAAGATAAGTTCTCAAGTATTACATATTTATATATGTGATTTAGGTAACTTAGAAACCTCCTTGAGAAGGAGAGAATTATTGTCCGTCTATTAGGCTTTAGCTGAATTGTTTATAATCAATTTATGGCGACGACGCAGGGAGTAAAACATTATACCTCTAGAGAAGACTACATTAAGCGTAGGGGGCTCAAGAGTGCTACCGATCCAGGAGCTCTTTCTGAAAAAGTCTTGGATAAGAAGGCCCATAAAGTCGAGCTCTCTGATGAAGTTAAAGAGAAGATTGATGCTAAGAAGCTAAACAAAGAAAAGCTTAAAAATAATTTGAAGGACGATCTTAAAGAAGTCGGAAAGGCCGGCTCACATCTTGCCAAAGATGCTGCGAGCTCACTTGTTAAGGCCCTGCCAAAACCAATTCCATTGAGTATTCCAAACTTCTCTAAAAGTAAGGCCGCAAGTGCTAAGAGTGTCGATGACATTAAAGAGTTAATGCCTCTTGATAAGCCAGCTATTTTCTTTATGAGTGGTCTGCATCTCGGGACTTTTAGCTCTGATGACACTGGTTTACCACAGTTAAGTGAAGCCGTTAAAAATGCTGAGCATCACTCTTGGAAGGACGAAGATAAGATATTCTCAGAAATTCTTAAGAGACCCGAAACTCAACCAGTTATCCTTGTTGGGCATTCTCTAGGTGGCGATGCCGTTGTCAATCTTGCAAATAGATTAAACTCTTTAGAAGGGGGATTTCGAAAGGTTGATCTTCTCGTGACTTTAGATTCTGTTGGCTTTGATAACGATATTATTCCGCAAAATGTGAAGAAGAATCTCAACTTTATTATCGATAAGGACATCTTTTACAATGATGGACCCAATATAGCTCGCGATGTGAAGATGACCCAAGTTGTGAATCATTTGAGACCTGAAGGGCATACAGATATAGACGAGTCTAAAGATGTTCATTTCGAAATCCTGTCAAATATCAGGGAAGTTCTTCAAAAGAATGTTGAAACATCGAAATTTCAGAAACTTACAGAACTTTTTGAGCAGTTTCAAAATATTAAAAAAATACCTGATGCATTGAACTCAGAATCTTAGCGTGCTACAAGAGGGTCTGCTTTAATGGACCTTTGGAGAGACATTGCTAAGATCATTTCTTTTATCTCTGACATTATTATCGACGCTTTCTTGTTCTGTACAAGATGCGGCTGACTTCGTGCAATTTCAAGAGGCGAAAATTGTTGGGGGTGAGCTTGTTGATAAGAATGAATTCAAAGGTGTTGTTGCGCTGGTAAGAGGTGGTGACATTATTTGCTCAGGTGTTGTGATTGATAAGAGAACGATCTTAACAGCAGCACATTGTCTCGTTGGTCAAAATGTTTATGCACTTTCGATTCTGGTAGGACGTGGGACTAAACTTCCACATCCAGGCAAGGTCGTGAAGGGACAGTATCGAATTGATGGTTATGAGTTATTTCCAACTCTTCGTTATACGAATTTTCATGGGATCACAAATTATGGTGAGTTCAATGCTAATGATATTGGAATCATCACAACACAAAAAGATCTTGTAAATATACAGCCATATCAAGTTCTTACTAAAACAGATCTTATTAAAGAGAAAGTAAAGAAGGGTGAGAAGATAGTTGTTGTTGGCTATGGCTATACTGGTGAAGACCGAAACTTCGGTTTTGGATTTACAGAGTCTCATGTTGAATATGGTCTTAAGAGGAAGGTTGAGATTCCAATTGTTGGCGTGAATAATCATGAGATTGATGCGCGTGCAGATGGGCTTGACTCTTGTTATGTCGATTCTGGAGCGCCGGCCTTCGTTAAGACAGATCAAGGCTACAAGATTGCTGGACTTGTAAGTGGATCTGATGGGCTTTGTGGTGAGAATGAGTTTCCTGCTTATTACTCTCTTGTTTATGATTCAGCATGCTGGATTAATCAATATACAGGGATGCCTTTTGATGATCTCGACTTTCACTGCGAGAGACATGAGAGAATTTCTAAGGCCTGTTCGGTAAATGAAGATCCGAAAGAAGCTAAGCTCTGTGCTAAAGAGCTTAGCGATGAGATATTTTCTAATCTTTAAAAAATAAATTCAGGGCATTTTCTTTTGTGATTTTTAGGACCTCTTGAAGGTCTAGATTCTTTTCTTGTGCAATCTTTTCAGCGACAAAGGGAAGGTAGAAAGGAGCATTTTCTTTTCCTCTATAAGGAACAGGAGTAAGAAATGGAGCGTCTGTTTCTACGAGGATTCTTTCAATTGGACACTCTCTTAGAACTTCTCTGACATTCTCAGCATTCTTAAAAGTAATGATCCCGTTAAATCCAAGATGGAATCCTTCTGCTAAGCAAAACTTCGATAGTTCTAAAGAAGATGTAAAGCTGTGAATCACACCTTTGTTCTTTAGTGTTGATGAAAAGTTTTTAAGAACGGCGATGGTATCATCATCCGCATCACGGGTATGAATAACAACTGGCTTATTATTGTCGACGGCGATCTGAAGTTGCTTTTCAAACATTTCTATTTGAACTTCTCTTGGAGATTTTCCGTAGTAATAGTCGAGTCCAATCTCACCAACGGCGACAATCTTATCGTCATTAATATGTTGTCTGATTTCTTGGAGAGTTTCTTCTGTTATCTCTTTTGCCTCATGGGGGTGAATCCCTTGAGTCCCATAAATCATGTCATGAACAGTTGTGAGTTCTCTAACTTTTTGGAGATTATTTGGGGCCACGGCAATGGTAACAATTTTTTCGATACAATGCTCTAAACTCTTGTTGAGAATGACTTTTAGTTCATCGTCTTGAGATAGTCCAAATGACAATGGGTCTCAATGAGACCCATATCATATTTAGGAATTTCTCTTCTTTTGGATTTTCCCATTATTTTCCTGCTTTTTTAAGAATATCATCCATAATGGCATAATATTCCTTAAGCTGTCTCACTCCCTCGATTTTAACACCATTTAAGAGTTGAGTAGGAGTAGATTTTACATTAAATGTGTCTGCTTGATTGATCATATCGACAACTAGCTGTTTTGTTTCAGGTTTCTTCATACATTCAGTAACACCGAGTTTTGTGGCATAGTCTTGAATCCATGTCATTGAAAGCTCAGATTGTGATGCAAAGATGTCATCGTGAACTTTCTTAAATCTCTCCGGTCCCGCACAAGAAGCCATATAAGCGGCCTCACAAGCTAGTGGGTGAAGAGGTCTATCCATCGCTGCATTACAGTTGTGATCTAGTGGATAGAAGAAGTACTGAATATTAATCTTTCCCTTATACTTTTCTTCAATCTTTGGAAGAACCATATCCATGGCATTACATGCAGGACATTGAAAATCAGAAAATACTGATAGCTGAATTGGGGCATCAGTAAAGTTTTCTGAAGAAGAAGCTAGTCTGTATGGTGAAGACTTTGTTGGAGCACCAAGGTTTTGAAGCCCATTAAACATTTCAACAATCTTTCCTGCCATAGCTTCATTTTTCTTTTCCCAGCTTTGAATCATTCCCCAGCTTGAACCTGCAACTAAAACTGTAACAACGGCATAGATGGCCATGTGTTTTACGGCAGGCTTTCTTTGTTCACTAATCTTATGAAGCATAAAGAAAGCAATAAATGAGACAATATAGTAAAGTGTACAGAATGGGCAAAGGTGCTTAAGTACAAGTAAAGAGTAAAGAAAGAGTAGGATACAACCTACAATATTTACTCCAAGAACAGTGTAAAGAGTTCCTTCATTTTCATCACTTTTAAAAAGGTATGAAAGCATTAAGAAACCACCAATGAGAATTCCAAAAATTGAAATTGGAATTCCTGCGATATTTCCTAGTGGTGAAAGTGTTGTCGCATCACAATTAAAGAATGAATTGATATTACACATTGAACCACTTTCAAATCCTGTAGGATATTTTGCAGTAAAGTAATGGCTAGTTAAATAAATAGAGAAGACGGCCATGAGTAATCCCATCGAGAAGAAAATAATCTTCTGATTGAATGAGGCTTTTTCAAAAAATGAATTGTTGTTCATAATTAAATCCTTTTAATAATATTCCAATTTCTTTTTTCTGTTTTATTTCTGCGATAGCTGTTGAACTCTTCATTTTCAAAAGTACAGATATCACATGTTTGTATTTCAATATTATGATAATGGTTTCTTAGTTGATCGATGATCTCCGCCTCCATATTAAAGTTCACACCTTCAAAATGAGAACTGTGAGGGAAGTTCTTCTTGAAATCTTCTCCGACT
>NZ_AUNJ01000480.1 GCF_000447775.1 Bacteriovorax sp. DB6_IX | reverse complement strand
GCTAATTCTGGATCAAATTGACTACCAGAAAATTCTTCAAGTTCAGCATATGCAATTTCATAATCAAGTCCTTTTCGATATGGTCTTGATGATGTCATAGCATCAAATGTATCTGCAATTAGAATAATTCTAGAAAATAGGGGAATGTCTTCACCCTTAAGACCGTCTGGGTATCCTCTTCCTATCCCATCTCTCATGATGATGTTTCGCATACTTTGCAACCTTGTCGAAGTGAGTGAATCCTTCAAGAATCTCTGCTGATTTACTAGGGTGAGCTTTCATCGCTAAGAATTCATCTTCTGTTAATCGAGAAGGCTTTAATAGAACGCTATCTGGTACACCAATTTTTCCAATGTCATGGAAAAGAGCGGCGAGCTCTAGATCGTATAGTTCTTCTTCATCAAGCCCAATCTCTCGACCTAGTGATAGGCTGAAATAAGCAACTCTCATACTGTGACCATAAGTGTAGTGGTCTTTACAATCAAGTGCATGGAGAATGGTTCTTGCGGCCATTTCGCAAATCTTTTTCTGTTCAAGTTTGAGTTCGTTGTTTTCTTTCGTTAGGTTTAAAAGAGCAACATTCGTCACAACTTCAGAAAGAGATATTACTTCCGCACTCTCATGTTTTTTGGTTTTCTTACTCATATCCTATCCGTTAACTCCGCTATAGGTTTTATTTTATTAACAGATCGGTTCAATAAGCCTTTTTCTTTAGGCTCTCGAGTGAAATAGTGTGATTTTAATCAGTTATTATGATAAAATTCAGTGATATAATGCCAATAAAAATTGCAATCAATACATATTTTCAATGACTTAAGGAAGAGTATGGAAATCGAAATCTTAGAGCAGGATGCTTCTAAACAAAATATTGAATATTTAGAGCAGCTATTTTTTAACCTACATGGAAAGGATGTTGAGTTTAAAAAAGTAGACTCTTTCTCTGCTGATACCTATAAAATCATCTCATTTAACCAATATATTTCAGGTGACAATAAACGCCTGACAAAGTTCTTTCTTATTCACGATGGAGCAAGTTCACCTTCTGTTGAAGTTTCAAGAATTGGGAGATCAACGCCAGAATGTCTAGGGATTATAGATCTCTCTCAAGATCATGGGTGTTATATTCCTTTTATTGATTCATTCTTGTCTTCACAAAATGTAATGGACTCTCAAAAAGTACTTTTGAAAAAGCTCAATGGTGTTATGCAGTCGGTCCTAGGACAATTACAAAGAGTTAAAGGTCTTCATGAAAAAGTCGTTCCTGTAAGACAAGAAAATATAAGAGGCCTTCAAGTGAACTCTCGCTTTTGCGCTGGTACATCTTCTGGTGGAGAATTCTTTGACTTCTTCAAAGTCGGTTCAAGTATTTGGCTTTTTTCAATCAATGCCTCTTCATATATAACAATTGGTTCGTTTCTAAGTCTAATTGATAGTTGGAAACAAAACTCTAATTTGAATAAAGAACATATACTTCAAGTCCTTAATAATCAGAAAGGTGACTTTTCAGGTATTGGTGATATGTCATTCTTCTTTGCTAGAGTCGACTTGAATACTTATGAGATGGAAGCTGCGAATATTGGTGGACATGAGTTAATTGGAAAAGAAAAAATTATCATTTCTCGCAATGATCAGTCTTATCCAGATAAGATGACAGAGATAAAAGAGTATAATTACAAAATTGAAAGGGGAGAGCAGCTCATTCTTCTTTCACCAGGCTTCTTTAAGAATACGAGTGAGATGCTTGGAAATAATAACTACTACCAGTTTATCAAATCTAACTGGAGCGATGCTTCAGACATGATTCAAGAGTTAACATATCAGTCTAAAAAGAAGTATAATGATCTAGACTTTATGCCATTTGATCAAACGATTCTAACTTTAGGGGTAGATAAGAATGCAATTGCTAAAATTTAATATTATTGCATTGGCCTTTTCTAGCGCTTTTGCTTTTAACGCAACAGAGTGTTTCGACTCATCTTACGAAGTTGAAGTAACTCATAAGAGCTTTCCTTTCGGCTTACTAACTAAGACTCTTGGGATTAGTAAGAAGGGATGTGAAGTAACACTTTCTCACAATCAGTGGAAATACTTAAATAGAAAGTGGGTTGTCGATATTTGTCGTGATCCTATCCATATCAAATCAGCGGATAATAGTGTTGAAGTTTTCAGGAAGGTCGGTTCTTGTAAGACCGTTAAGAATCCTTTTTGTAACCAACTTACAAAGCTGAAAAAAGTAATTGAAGATGATGGTCTAATTTTTGCTGAAGGAAGCAAGAGTGAATTAGATTCTGATCATGGAAAGGTTTACTGCTCTTATATTCTAATGCAAGAGTATCTTTCAAAGAGCGTGGTTTTTAATAAGGGTGAAAATTACGATTATTTATTGAAGAAGGGAAGTGCTGTTCCAGAGGGGACAGACAGCCAATTTACTGTCGATCCCTCTTCTGGAAAAGCTAACTTTTAAACTTTTTTAAATGCAGTTTCAAGGTCGGCGATTAGGTCGTCGACATTCTCAATCCCAACAGACAGACGAATAAGGTTGTCAGTAAGACCGATACTCTCTCTCACTTCTTTTGGTACTGAAGCGTGAGTCATGATTGCTGGGTGTTCAATTAAGCTTTCAACACCACCTAAACTTTCTGCAAGTGCAAACATGTTTACAGTTGAAAGGAACTTGTTACATTTTTTGATATCACCTTTAAGGAAGAAAGTTATCATTCCACCAAAACCACTCATTTGCTTCTTCGCGATCTTGTGTTGTGGGTGAGACTTTAGTCCAGGGTAAACAACTCTTTCAACTTTTGGATGAGCTTCTAAGTATTTTGCTACTTTCATCGCATTCTTAGCATGAGCTTCCATTCTTAAACCAAGAGTTTTAATTCCTCTTAGAACTAGCCATGAATCAAATGGAGATTGAGATGGACCAATTGAGTTTTGAAGTTTCCAGATTGCTTCATATAGTTTCTTGTTATTTAACATGAGGCAACCACCAACAACATCTGAGTGTCCATTGATGTATTTTGTCATAGAGTGAAGAACAATATCTGCACCTAGATCAAGTGGGTTCTGGAAGTAAGGACTCATAAAAGTATTATCAACAACAGTTAATGTCTTATGAGCTTTTGCAATCTTAGTTGTTTTTGCAATATCAGTAATTTTTAGAAGCGGATTAGTTGGAGTTTCAAGCCAAAGAAGTTTTGGTTTGTGCTCTTTAATCGCTGCTTCTACTACTTTTGGATCAGTTGTATCAATGAAAACGAAGTCATGAAGGTCATTGAAGACAGTTGTAAATAGTCTATAAGTTCCACCGTAAACATCATCTCCACAAAGAATCTTACTCTTCGCTGGTAGCGCGTGCATAACTAGCATGGCCGCTGATAGACCAGAAGCTGTTACAACAGAATATTTTGCGTTTTCTAGAGAAGCTAAACATTCTTCAAGTCTAGTTCTTGTAGGGTTATGAGATCTTGTATACTCATAACCTTTATGAATTCCCGGGCTTTCTTGTACATATGTTGATGTTTGATAAATTGGAGGCATAATAGCTCCCGTTTCTTTATCTGGGTGACCACCAACGTGAATAACTTTTGAAGCTTTATGTAGCTTATTAAGATCAGATTTCTTCATTAAATTCCACCTTTTGATGACATATATTGTAGAACGTCGATTTCTGTTAGGATGTCGACGAGCTTTCCATTATCAGTGACAAGAGCAACATCTTTCTTTAGAAGAGCATTTGCTACATTTTCAAGAAGCTCATTCCTATCAACGATTTTGTAGTTATTTGTATAAGCTAGAGAAACATTGTCATCCTTTTGGAATTCACCCATAAGGACTGGCTTTACGAGATTCTTTTCAGAACATAGCCCTACAATTTCTCCATTTGAGTTAAGAACTGGAAGTTGAGAAATCCCTTTGCTGTCCATGATATTAATAGCTTCACCGATAGTCGCTTTATCAAGGATAGAAGTGATGTCACCCTTCTTGTTAAGATCTTCTAAAACTTCGCTAATTTGAACATTGAAAGATGAATCAAGATAACCATTGTCACTCATCCAATCATCATTATAAATTTTAGAAGCATATCTATTTCCTGAATCGTGCAGTAGGATTAGAATTTTCTTTGGTTCTTTAAGTGTCTTTGCGTAACGAATTGCTCCAACGATTGCAGCACCTGCTGAACCACCTGCATAGATACCTTCATATTTTAGAAGACGTCTTGTCATAAGGAATGATTCTTTATCTCCAACAACAACCCAGTCATCAATATTATCAAAGTCATAGTTCTCAGGAATAAAGTCTTCACCAACACCCTCTAGAACATAAGACTTAGCTTCACAGTATTCACCAGTTTTTGCATAGTGAGCAACAATCGATCCTTCACAGTCCACACCAACGATTTTTACATTTGGCATTTTTTCTTTGAAGAATTTTCCACAACCTGAAATTGTTCCACCTGTACCAACACCTGCCATAAAGACATCGAAGTCACCTTGAGTTTGCTCAAAAATTTCTGGAGCAGTCCAAGTATAGTGAGTCATTCTGTTGTGAAGGTTATCGTATTGGTTTACGTAGAATGAGTTTGGAATAGTTTCAGCAAGTCTTTTTGAAACAGAGTAGTAAGATCTTGGATCCTCAGGCTCAACGTTTGTTGGACAAACAACTACCTTTGCACCGAAAGCTCTTAAGTTATCAATCTTCTCTTTTGATTGTTTGTCAGCAAGTACGAAGATACATTTGTATCCGTGAACAGCGGCCCACATCGCAAGACCAACACCAGTATTACCAGAAGTTCCTTCAATAATAGTTCCACCTGGTTTAAGAGTTCCCTCTTTCACTGCTTGATCAAGCATGTACGCACCAATTCTATCTTTAGTTGAACCACCTGGGTTCATATATTCTAGCTTAACGTAGATTTCAGATTCAATTTCATTGGCAATGTGGTTGAGCTTTACAATTGGAGTTCCCCCAATCGCTTCCACTACATTTGGTTTAGCACCTTTCATCATAGTTGACTCCTTAATTAATGCTAAATACTTACCATTAATGAGCCAAAAAGTAACATATAGCTTAGGTTTAATTTGATTAAAACAGAGGTTTTTGCTTTGTGTCTAAGAATCTACCGAATCCCAGATACTCACAAGTTGTTGAACCTGCTTTTTAGGGGAATTTTCGAAGATTTCAGGAAACTCAATCTTAGATATTGAATAGCTCTTGGTGATCTTTTGAATAGATTCTTCGATGTCGAGTAATTTGTCCCTAAGCTTTTCTAGGCTTGGATCCGTGGCCTGCCAATTATTGAGAAACTTGTGCCAACTCTTGTTGATAAGGAGGTAGTTATCCTTGTGCATGAAATTACTAGAGGCCTTAATCATTTCTTGAGCATCATTCCCTTTAAGTTGGTCAGCTGAGGTCACGAGGAACCAATTTGAAAACTCTGGAGTCATTAAATCTTTCTCAAGATGAAGCCCATTTAGAAAAACTTCTCGATGGTCATAGAGAATGTGGATCGCTTCAAGAAAGTCGTTAACAAAACCTTTTCCTGTAACCTTTTCAAGATAAGTCAGCAGTTTATCAATTCCAGTTGAGACTAGCTTTGTCAGAATTCTTCCAGGCTTCTTCTTTTTATTACCAATGAAGTTGAAAACCTCTGAAAAGTTCTTATCAAAGAATGATTGAATCTTTCTTGTGGATTCAAGAAAGTCAATAAAGTGCTTACCTGGAGGAGTATCTAATACAATAGTATCATATTCGTTCTTGTTAAGTTGATGTTGAACTTCTAGAACGGCCATAATCTCATTCATTCCACCATAAGGTTTTGAAAGAGTTTTAATAATATTATTTTCAGTAGGGTTTTTTAGAATTCTATTGAGAGTGTGCTCAGGGCTGAGCAGTAGGGCATGAAGCTCATGCTCTGTTTCCATTCCAAAGTTTTCTACTTTTATTTTTGCAACTTCTCCAGTTTCTTCATCTTGCAGACCAAGAACCTGTTTTAACCTCTTTGCGGGGTCAATTGTGATAAGAAGTACCTTGCGCCCTTGTTGGCACAAGTGAAGAGCACGTGACGTCGAGATTGTTGTCTTTCCAACACCTCCCGTTCCACAGAAAACTTCAATCTTCTTTTGTTTCACAATCTATTCCTCTATAAGACTCTTAATATGATTTTTCATATTATTAATGAGTTCAATTGGGGATTTAATTAAATACATTGGGATAATAGTTCTAAATTTTCCCTCATTTTGAGAAAGAATTTCTTTCTCAATTTTAATTTCTTATCAATAAATTCAGGAAGGTTTTCCTGAGAAAACTCATTTGAACTGGCCAAAACATTATTTAAAACTGTTTTTATATTTGTTAGTCCACTATCTTCAAGCTTCTCTTTCAATTCAAAACCCTCTGTAACGGCAAGTTCAGTCGGAATACTTAGAATCCAACTTTCAACAAAGTTTGGGTTTTGCATAAAGTCCAACATTCTATGAATATCTTTGACGAGAGCGCCTGTTTGAAAGATTTGATTAAAGTTCTTAGGTGATTCAAGTACTGTTAGAATATGTCCGGAAGAGGGGGCATCTAAAACAATAATTTCATCATCACTCTTCTCGAGTCTATCAATGATATGGCCAAGGGTAATCATGTTACCTAGTGAGGGAACAATATTGAAAAGCGCTTTGAAAAATGGAGCTTTCATAACCCATTTGGCGATACTTGTGCTCTTTAACTTTCTTCCAATGTACTCAGCAGTAGAGTCTTCTAGAGGAAGATAAAGTGGAGTTATTCCAAGGCTCTGACAGATTTCTAAATCTGGTTGAGTATCAAAGGTATTATAGTAAACTTTTTTTGAGGTCGTACTTTGAAGGTAGCCTGATAAAGCTAAGGCGGTCATTGTTTACCAACACCGCCTTTTCCCGTAATGATGTAGAGCTTTTTTTCAGACATTAAAACTTATAGAAAGCCGTAAGTAGTAGCTTTGAATAGGCACCTTCAACATCTGCTTGTTCATCTTGTTTTACATCAAATGGATTGTGAAGCATTGCAATTGCTCCAATTGTCACTCTTTCATTAAGATCAAGATCAACACCTGCTCCAAAGTGATATCCAAAAGTGATCTTAGACTCTAGAGTCTACAAGTACACCATTAATATATCTCTCATTTAGGAGAGTAGAAACCAAGTCCACCTGTTGCAAATGGAGAGAAGTTGTCAAAGTTAAACATCTTCGCCTTAATTCCAAGAGCAAGACCAGTAGCAGTTACTTTCTTCTTTCTATACTCGTGAGTCGAGTAATGAAAGTTAGCTAGGAAATCAAAAGAGTGACTGGCCGAGTAGTTATAGAAAAGATCAGCAGTGATCTTATCTTCACCATGGTCTTTAAAATCTCCTTGAAGGAAAGTTTGACCAATACCAACACCAAGAGAGTGAACCTTAAGTTTTCTGTTAGTAAAACTCTTAATAGATTCAACCTTGCTTCTCAAACCTTCTTAGAAGACTTCTTTGAAGTGAGATCTTTAATTGATTTTGCTTGTGTAGAAAAAGAAAAACCTGTACAGTTAAGATAACTAGCAGGTAATATATAAGA
>NZ_AUNJ01000479.1 GCF_000447775.1 Bacteriovorax sp. DB6_IX | reverse complement strand
ACTTGGCGATCCCACTTAAAGAAGTTTGTCTCAACGTGATATTCCCACATTCCAACTCTTGCGAGTCTTCTTGCGTCCCCAAGAGCATCTTCAGATGAGAAGTCTTCGCAAACCCTACCAAAGAGAGTCGTGAGTTTTTCTGTCGCTGAGTAAACTCCATTCCAGTGAAGGTGAATTATATTTCCTGAACATGAAATAAATCGAAACTTCTCAGTGATATATTGATCTGGATTAGATTTCAGACTTTTAAGATACTTCTTACCAATATCCAAATCATCCACATGGATTAATTTTAGAAGTCCCTTCTTTTTAATCGCATCTTTATCAAGTTTAAGAAGATCAGTAAGAGTGTCATTGTGGTAGATAATCTCGTCACTCTCATTGAATGAGAGTATTGGGTCTGTTGAACCGTTGATAAGATTGAGTAAATGACTATTTATTTCCACAAATAAATTATGGTTGATTTATGGAAAATTAAGGAGATAGAAAATTATTCCTTCGCGTTCTCTATGTTATAAAGTTTCTTGAGTGTTTCAATAAGACTTTTGTTAAGCACTTTCGAATTGTCCATCTCTTCTTTTTTTAGTTGTTTTTGTATTTCAATGACTACGGCCTCAAAGGTCTTATCAATAAGGGTCTTGGCCTCATCACTATTTGTTGGCCATAGGCTTTCTCCGACAAATCTTCTGGCCGGTGCAAATTTAGTGTGAACAACGTTCATATAACTACCTTGCATATCAAGAGAGTTATTTGCGAACTGCCTTGCTTGAACCATCTGGTATTGTTGATCATTCATTTCATCATAATAAAGGGCCATCATCACAGCGCTTTTATCATTCTTGGCCACGACTGCGACAACATCAGCGAAAAACTCGTTGTAGGCACCAGTGATTTTGCGGACCTTTTGAAATTGCTTATCATTCTTTCTCTTTTCAAATAGATTCTTGATTTGTTGACGGTAGAACTCGACAATATTATTTGGATTTCCTTTCGCATAGGCATCTTGAATTGCAAGTTCATAAGAAGAAGAGCGATGAGCAAGCTCCTGAATGTCCTTATAGAAGTCGTACTTTTTAATTCTTTCGGAGAAGATGGCGTGACCATACTCGTGTGCAAGTACTGTGTGCACACCCATGTAACTTCCATGGTAGAAGTTCCCATACTTTCCATTAAAAACCATTTGAATTGGAATTCGAATTATTCGCCCCATGTCGAAGGAAGCATTACTATTTCTCTTTTCAACATAGAGACTAACTTCTGGTCCATCTGGAACAAGGGCCGTAACTTCTGAAAGAGTCTCATTGAAAGAATCAACATTATTGCATGAGATATAATTACCATTATCTGTTTTATAAACATTCTCGATTACAGAGTTCTGCGGAAGTTCACACTCAATTCTTGTGTGAGCAGCGTATGAGCCAAGGAGGAACTTATTCTCTCCTAAGCTTGCATAAGTACTTGAATTCAAACCAGAAAGTAGGGCAATTAGTGTTAGTAAATTTCTCATAGAGCTCTTTATACCTTAAAAGAGCGTAGGGCAGGGAAGTTTTGAAATTATTCTATGGTGCCAACTCGACCAGTAATCTTACACAAGAACAGTTATTTCTTACAAAGTATTACAAAAATACTCGGTTTTCCCATTCTAAGGCCAGTGAGGTTGAAATCAATTCCTATTCATTATAAATCAAAAATATAGGAGAGGTTTTTATGAGAGAGGAAACTAAACTACTATTGGCGATGGCGCCTTTATTAGCAAATACGCAGACACTAGCAAATAACTTACCAGATGAGATTGATTTCAAAACTTATCTTGCGAAGTTTCAAGCAACAAAAACACAGGCCACTGAAAAAAGAGCGGAAGCTGATCAAGCACTTGAAGAAGTGAATTTCACAACTAACGCTATTTCTTCAAAGTCAAATGAAGTGATGAGTCGCCAAGCTCAGATACAGAGTTCACAGCAGAGTATTTCTTCGATGCAGTCGGAAAATATGAACCTTCGTAATTCTATTGAAAGTCTTAAGGCAGAAAACTCAAATCTAAGTTATAGAATTTCTTCACTAAGTGATGAGATCAATCAACTAGATAGAGGGATCGATCAGGCCATGAGGTCTTTACAAGCTCCTAATCAAAAGAGGTCGCGCCTTGAGCAAGATCTTTCAGAGGTTCAAAGAGACCTTGATTCTCTAAAAGGACAGAGACAGAGTCAACGTGCTGAAAGAGAGCAAATTCAAAATAGACTAGATCGTAATCAGGCCAAGTTCAATTCTCTTCGTGATGAAGTGAAAGATCTTGAGGCCAAGATTCCAAATATTAAAAATAAGATTTCTACTATTCATGCAGAGCAGGTCAATCTAAGACAAGACCTTTCTCAGGCCAAGAATAGAAAATCAAATCTTGAATCAAAAGTTTCGTCTCTTCAAAGTGAGCTAGCTCCATTAAAGACAGAACTTCAAGAGGCAAAGAATAAATTGGCGCAGCTAAACTCTAAGCTAAGCCCACTAAAGAATAAGCTGTCAGCTCTTCAGTCTCAAAAACAGAAGCTTGATGGTCAGCTTTCAAATATCAATAGCACAATTAATTCAGCGAAGAGTGAGATTCAAAGACTTAAAGGTCTTAAACAGTCAATTCCTGGTGCTATCTCTGGGCTTGAGCAGAAGAAGGGACAAACTCAATCTCAGCTTCAAAGTGCTCGCCAAGAGTCACAAGCAGCAAAAGCTGAAACACAGAAATTAAAAACAGAACTTAATCAGGCCAAGGCGGACTTACAATATTTAAGAAATCAAGATCAAACACCAGAAGTTAAGGCCCAGGCCCAAAAACTTCGTCGTAAGATTGGAAATCTTAGAAACCTTGTTAAGAGTGCTCAGGTTAATGAGACGAGAACAGCGGATCGCGTAGAGGCCCTTAAGGCTGATATCACATCAATTGATAATCAGATCGCTTCTAAAAAGAGTGAACTAGCTTCAATTGACTCTAAGATTGAAACGCAGAAACAAAAGAGATCTCAGGCCCAAAATAAGAAGTCACAAGTTGAAGGACAAATCGCTAGCGTGAAGTCTGACATTGATGGGGTAAAATCAGAGCTTGCACAATTTGATCAAAGAATCACACGTCTAAAGAATAAAGTGGCCAAGGCCCAGGATGCTGTTAATAAGAAGCAGACCCAAGTTAGTGATGCGAGAGCAAAACTTAACCAGGTCGAGCAAAAGATTACTCATTTCTCTGAAAAGATTAAAGAGAACTCAGCTCAAAAGAAGAAACTAGAGCAAAGGCTTGTTAATTCAGAGCGCCGAATTGTTCAAGCTAAGCAAGAGTCAAAAGAAGCTCGTAGAAAGATTGCTAAGAATAAAGATCAACTTGCAAGTATTCAACAAGCTCTTAGTTATACAAATCAATCTATTCAAAGTGTAAAAACGGAGAAGGAAAGTCTTGAGCGTCGTCTTGAAGACGTGATGGTAACAATCAATACAATTAACACTCATCTTAGAAGTATGGAGAGTGAAAAGAATATGAAGTTCTCTCAAAGAGCTGATGCTCAAGGGAATTATAATCAAAATATTGAACAGATCGATTCAAGCGAGAGAAGAATCTCTTCAAATACAGATCAGATCTCTTATGAATCGCAGAGTATCTCTTCAAACCGTGAACTGATCTCGACTCTTAACTCTGAGGTTGCCAAGCTTGAAGCTGAGCTACCAGGACTTCAAGAGCAGAGAAGACTTCTTGATGCCAATGCTTCTCGACTTGAGGCGCTAGCAGATGGAGACTTTGAAGAATATCAAAAGAGAGATCTTCTTTATAAGCAATATCTGGCACAGGCAAAAGATCAAGGTGCCTCTCAAGGTGAAAATGCCGGTGAAGTTTCTGGGGAAATTGTTGCTTCTCGTGATACTGAGGCCGCTGCAAATAGATTTGGGACACAGAACGGTCGTCAAGTTGGACCTCTTAAAGGTTTCCTTGATGGATTGATGAGTGGAAAGGTTAAAGGAAATCAAGATGGGTTCAATGAGGGATCAAATTCTCAAGGTGACTTCTCATCTGGATTTAATGAAGGGTATGAGCTTGGTCATCTTAACGCTAAGTCAGATGCTAAAGCAGCTGAATTTCCAAAAGGATTTAGAGTTGTTAAAGGTGAGCTACTGGCGCTAACTCCTTCTAAAACAATTAATATGACAAACTCTCAAAATGGAGTTGTCAGTAAGGCCATGAATGAAATGGGAACTCTTAAGGCCCTTGAAAAAGTAGAGATAATCCCAACAAGTGAGTTTAACTTCTCTGATGAAGATGTGGCGATGCTTGCTAAGAATAATAGTGATGATGTTCCTTCATCGATTGATAGTGTGATTGCTGGAACGATGAAGTCAATTGAGAATATGGAAGAGCCTGCACAGGCAAAATCGCTTCCAGAGTTTGCTTATACATCTCCTAATCAAATTGATGTGGATGCTGATAGTCGTGAGTGCCAGAGCGTGTATAAGAGTGTTCAGGCCTTTATCTCTGCTTGTCAGTCATCTTTTGAAGGGAGCTTTAAATCTTCTTTTAAAGGTGCTCACAAAGATAAATTCTTTGCCGATTATGAGGAGAAGTTCTCTAGCTATAAGAGTGCTGAAGTTGAAAAGACTAAGGCCTCTCGTTATCAAGAAGGTTTTGATAAGGCCTACAAGGTTGTCTTTGCTGAAGCTAAGCAAAGAGGAGCTCAAGTTGCTTATCAAAATGGATTCGATGAAGGGAAAGTTAAGGGATATGATGAGAATATTCAAAACGAAAGAACACTTCAGTTTGATAATGGTAAACTTGCAGCGAAGAACTTCTTCAAATCAAATGGGGTTGTAAGACTAGCTGCTGGACAGAATCTCTTTGTTAAGGGATTAAATCCAAAAGGCCTAATTCAAGGTTCTCAGTTAAAGCTTGGTGCTGTTCTTAAGAATGTTGGGGCACAAACATCTCAATTAGGTGATGTAAGAGTTGAAGTTGTTGAGCATAGTTCAAATATTTCTTTTGAATCAAAGCGTGAACTACTCGCTGTGATTCCTGCTAATGTTAAGGCCAATGTCGCAGATATCTTTAACGCTAAGATTGGAGAAAATGCGATTCCTGGAACTCCATTTAATATGACGGTTAAGGTGACTTATCCTGGTGATACAGTTGATGGTGCAAGCTCTGAGCTTTCGACATTTGTTGGGCAGGTTAAGGTTAATCCTGAAATCAAATCAGCTCTTAACTTTGAGAGTGAAGTTAAGTGGAGAAAGTGGAAGCCATGGCCAGTAAAGTGGAAGTACCGCTCTCACAATATTAATGTAAATCTAACGGGATTAAGAAATCACGTTCCAGGTAAGTACCGCGTGACTTTAGAGTCGGTGACTGGCGGAAATCTTGTTAATATTGAGACAAAGTCTCTTGAGGTTGCCGCACCTTCTAAGGGGGCAACAGCTACAGCAAGTCTTAGATATAAGTTTAAGTCTAAGGCCAAGGATAAGAAACTTTCGTTTAAAGTAAGTGTCTTCTACGGAAGCGAATTACTTAAAACAGAAGTGGTAAATATCAAGTCTAAGTAATTAAAATCATTCGGGGTGTTCAGTCTTTGAACACCCCATATCTTTCTTTCAAATTCCAACTTTAAAAGACCTCTTTGCTTCATACTATAGGGTATGAAAATAGCATTACGCCTTCTCTTTATTCATATGGTTTTCCAGCTTCAGGCCATGGCCGGTGTTGGACACTTAAAGTCTGCGCTTCTACGTGAGCCGCAGGTTATTAGAATAGAGGAGAATAACGGTATGACGACTTTCTCTTTCTGTCTTTATAAGAAGAGTGACAAGTGCATGAGCCTTGGCAGAGAAGAGGGTTATAGCGAAGATGAGCTCCTAGAGCTAAGTCGCAAGATGATGCAAAAAGCAGGTGTGAATAGAATTTTAAAGCCAGTACTTAGCTTAATAGGTTATAGCGCTCCTGTAGCGGCCATGGCCACTCCAATTGGTCCCGTTGGCGCAATGTTTGTGGGAAGCGCTAGTGTGAGCTTCACAAATATGGTGGATCAGAATTTGGCCCTAAGTCCAGAGGCCACCAAGAGATTAACTAAGGTTTTAATGCCTAGCTCAGCTTACTTTGAACAGCGAATGGCCTATCCGGTCAGTATTTTAGACTTCTCAAATTATTTGGAGGAGGAGCTAACTAAGATTGATCGCTGTAAACTCGTGCCCTTTGGTATGTCACGTATGAAGTGGCAGTGCGAGAGCTTTGTCCCAACTAATGAATTTAAATCATAAAATAAACAAGGAAAGAAAATGAAGAAACTCCTCCCACTAATTGCAACCGCCCTAATTGGCCTTAATGCGATGGCCAGTACTTTAGAAATTAGAGATCAAAAAACAGATCATAAACTCTTTGTTATGGAAGAAGAGGGAAAGATTGAATTTAAGTATTGTGAGGGAGCGAGTGATTGTCGTGTTCTAGGAATGAAGTCTTATACTCGTACTGAGTTTGAAGAACAGGCCAAAGAAATTGAAGAGCAACAATCATTTCAAAAGGTGGAAAATGCCATCTATGCTGGGGCAGCTTTTCTCTTTCCTATAGTCTTCTTTAAGGCCGAAAGAATTATGATGGTTGAAAAACTTGGAAAGGTTAGAGGCTTAGAAGCCGCAATGCCAAAGAGCTTTGGTTATAAGCTAGGGGCAATTGGAGGTATTATGCTTCCTATTGCAAACTCTGTTCTTATGCAAGAGGATCTCTCAGATAAGGAGCATGTGACAAATAGTGTTCTGACTCTTGATGGTGATGATCAAATTAACTCCGTTGAGCAATATGTCGAAGTGCTTGGTGAAGTTCTAACAGAAATTGAAATGAGGAGATTATAAAATGAAAAAAACGATTCTAATTATAACAGCACTAGTCACAATTGTTTCACAACTCCAGGCCAATGCTTCGAATGTCCTTCGTTCGGAATCAGTTTTGCAGGATGAATTGATTTCTTGCATGGCCAGAAATGTCGTTTCTCTGCAATTTGAAGAGGATGCCCAAGGGAATATGGTACAAGTTGTTCCTGAAGAGTGCCGTGCCATTGTAAAGGAACTTGAAGAATTAAGAGACTAGAGTGCCAAGAAATTTTCAAAGTTCAAAGGTTTTAAGAGCTTGAAAACTCAAAAGGAACAACTGTTCTAATAAGGGCGAACTAGCCGATAATAGAGGGGAATTCAGGGAAGAATTCTCTAATATCTCAGAATCCTGTAAAAGTTATTTTCCACTCATAGTCTTTTGGTAATTCTATTTAACTCATCGTCTACAATATATCTAAGATGACAGAGGCAAAACAGGAAACATATTCATTTATAATCTCAGACGATCCCGTCTTTTCGAAGCGACTGAGGCATACCTTTGAATCAAATCAAACTTCACAAGGTTGGAAGACTCTGGTCTTCTCGAATACCAACCCTCTTAAAGATCTGCCTCTCTCAAAACTCTTTCCTTTTATTATTAAGTCTAAGCAATCCAATATCGTCATTACTATCGACTTCGAGACAAAGTTTAACTTTCAACTAGATCTTCTAAAGATCTTAAAAAAGTATCGTAGTAATAGTCATATTATTTGTATTGGTATCTTTGGAGAAGAGAATAAGAAGGAGCAGCTAAAGAAGGCCTTTGAAAATGGTTGCAAAATTGTCGACTATAAGAAGCCAGATATGGATGATTTAATCAATACGATTATGTTGATTAAGAATAAGGAGCATGATTTTCTTCCTGTCTATGCCAGTTCACCTGGTAATGGGGAATGTCTTTGGCCTCATTTCTTGGGAAATATTGAATCCATTAGCTTTAATCAAGTAAGAGCAGATATGAGCTTTAGCAAGATTGATCCGGATGAGGACTGGATTAATAAATTTGTCCCTGATCTTTCTGAAGGTGGAGCCATGATTACCAATGATCTTGGATTAGAAAAAAAATATCGTTGGTTAGAAGATACCAATAAATTGAATTTTAAATTTACTGATAAGCAGATGATTAATACTAAATATCTTATCTCTAAGAAGGTGGAAAATACCATTCACGAGTTTGAAAAGTATATCTCTCCTGATGAATATTCTGAAAAAGAAGCTCTTTTTCAAAAGCGTTGTAAAGAGATTAGTGATGAGCGAATCAGAATTCTTGTTTTAGATAAAGAACTCAAATTGATGCAGGATTATTTAGGAAAAGAGGATAGAGTCAATCTCTTCACATATCCATGTCTTTTAGAGTCGGGAGAAAATGCCGTAGAGCTTCACCCTCATCTCATTGCAATTCAATGGGATGGTTTGTTAGTGGAAAATGAGAAGGGTGATATTTACGAACCTAAGAATGAGGAGAAAATAGAACTTCTCAAAAAGTATATTGAGAAAAACTTATCGAATGATGTCATTGTTATTTTCTTTGGAACGGATAATTATAATATCCCATCAATGACTTCAAAGCAGCTTAATGTGCCTTTTGGAATGAGTTATGATTTCTTTGCCAAAATTATTAAGATCTATTTGGATAAGGGCAATAAGCCAAATTACAGACTACAAGAATCCGTGATTGATAATAAAGATCTTACGATTACTGGTCGAGAAAGAAGAATTGGTGTCGAGATCCCAGTGATTATCGATAAACTCAGTGAGTATGCCGTAACATTCTCTTCTCCAACTGAGCTGCAAAATGAATCTCTTATTGAGGTCAATTATCCCGTGACTTATTACCTTTTGGTTTTAGATAAGTTTAAGGATAAGAACCAGTACACAGGAATTATCATGGGTGTTAATGAGTACGAAAAAAGCCTCATCAGACAAGAGGTGAATCGACTCCTAAGAATTCCTGTTGAGAGTGAAGACTTTAAGGAGAAATCTGACTTCTTCCGTCTCAATACAAATGTGTTGATGAAGAAAGAGCGTGAGCAAATGAAGAAAGAACGTGATCTTATTCAAAAGATGAAAAAGGAAGCAGCATTAGAAGAGAGCTCTGCATGTGAAGCGGGGTAAAAAAAGAGGGCCAAAAATAGGCCCTCCAAAAATCATATTATCTTAGAAATTTAATAAGAGTTTTGTGTAGAATGATGTGACTTCATCATCAGCTGTCGCATTCTTATCGTACTTGTAGAGTCCTAAACGAGCTCTTAAGTTGTCATAGATTGGAAGTGATGTCCAAGCGTGGAAACCATTGGCCTTCTTCGCTCCATAGAATGAGTCAATATCAGTGTAAGCAAAATCATCAGCATAGTGGTTCTTATTTGTTTTAAGATACTCAACACCAACAACGGCAGTATTTTCAAATTTATAGTTCAGGTTATAAAGGAAACCTTCACCTTTAATTTTTGTATTCTCATCATCAGCAGTATTCCATCTCGTTCCATTGATAATGAGTGAGAAGTTCAACCCTGTGTGAGCGATCTTATTAACACCAAAGATTGCTGTGTAAGTGAAACCATCATAGATTTGCTTAAACTCATTCCACCAGAAGTCTTTGTAGTAAGTAGAGAAGGCGTGGAATTCAAATGAATCGGCCCATGAAAGTTCTCTGTTATAGTACTCAACAAGAAGCCCTGAACCTAAAGTATTTGAAGCAACTTTAGCATTTCCACCTGGCTTATTTGTTGTACTTCCTGGAGTCTTCAGCTGCTGATCTCTGTTGTACTTATTAACATTCTGCCATGGAAAGTAGAAACCTTTAACTTTTAGTGAGTCTTCTTGAGGGATGAATTGACCTAGATCATAAGTAAGAACTATCCCGTCATAAACTGAGTTACGTGCCGATCTGGCAACAGTTCCCGACCTTGGCTTTCCATCAAGTTGGTGTTGCATCGGTCCATCGTAAAGTGGAAGACGACCAATTGAGGCCAACCAATTCTTTGAGATTTTGTAGTTAAAGTAGGCCCTATCAACTTTTACGTTAGCACCTTCGTAGGCAAAACCAGAGGCCTGTGAGATTTCCCATGGCTCTAGATCTCTTTGACCATCACCATCGATATCAGTCTTTGTTCCCTCTGCTCTGGCATCAACCTGCCAAAACTTAGACATACCAAATGAAGTGTAGAAATCAATTCTGTCATTAACATGAAAGGCAAGATCAAGAGATGATCTTAAACCATAGAGTCTTACAACTTGGTCTTCGTTTGTATCAGACTCAAGTACGTAACTATTGTAGTTCGTCTCAAGATTTCCATTGATCGTATAGTTCTTAATTAAATTATTAAATTCAATTTCTTCAACTCTGTCTTTTAGAGCATTAAATTCTGCATCTGAAACACTTGCAAAAGTAAGTGAGGATACAATTAGTGTCGCTAGTATTTTAAATTTCATTGTCTCTCCTTAATTACCTACAACGTTACCCTTACTCGTAGAACAAGTCAGCTTACAACCAGGTGCAACCGTGACTGGACTTTGGGGACATAATTTCAATTTAACAACATTTCCTGAACGCCCAGGCGTGGCAAGTTTTTTGGCATCTGCTTCACTCTTTCCACATTCTTTCACCACACGCTCTACGAATTTCTCTTTGATTCCAGCATGCGACGTCGATAGAAAAAGCACTGCAACTAGGGAAATAGCTACTTTCATAATTCCTCTCTTCCGTGATTAGTTTATATTTATTTACAAAAGCTTAGGACATCGAGATCGCTTTTTTAAGAACTTTTCACAACAAAACAAATATCTTTAGTTTAGCTTGAGGTTACAAGACAAAACACCAACTTAGCTGCACCATTGACAAAAACGACCTAAAAACGTCAAGGCCTAACCTTGTCTGACACATCTAGTAAACGTATAAGGAACAAAATTTGAGAGAGAGAACTCAAAAATAAGAGGGGAGAAATATGAAAAACCTACTAATCGCAGTCTTTACATTAGTTCTAACAATCGCACCAGTTCAGAAAACTCAGGCCGCAGTTGCCGGAGTTATGGCCCTGACTGGAGCCGGAGCCGCTGGTTCAGTTGCCATCGCCGGTCTTGCCTCACCACTAGTTGGAGGAGCAGTCGTAGGAGCTACTGCAGCAGTGACATCTTCAGGAGCAAATGAGGATCACCTTGCAATTGGTTTCGTCGTAGGACTCTACCTCGGTGGACTACTAGGACTAGTTCTTCTAGACGAGCAAACTGGAGACATGGCCTTCGAACAACTAAGCCCAGCCGCCGCAGCAAAACTCAACCTCGAGCAAGCCGACGTCGCCGTGTTCAATGAGGAAATCGAAGAGGCCAACATCCTACTAGAAGAAGTGACTTCAGAGCTAAGCGCTAACTCAACTCTTGAAGAGAGCCGCGCCATTTGGCAAGACATGCAAGACTTCGTCTCACCAGAGACATTTAAGGTTATGCAGGCCCTCGCCACTCAAAAATAATCTCAAAAAATCCCGGGAGGCCCACCAAGTGCCTCCCATATATCTTTGCAAAAACCCCATCATATGGTACTTATATAGAACGGCTCAACTGAGCCAAGCTCTTTCACATTCAATACATTAGGAAAACTAAAGTATTGAGTCGAAAATCTCATGGGGGTGCCCTGGTTTCGACGAGATAACTGACGGGTTTCCGGGCGTGTCCAGGTTGGTCTCCACGGTCCTGGTAAAAAGGAGACCAAATCTTAATTGCAGATGATTATGCAATGCCAATGGCTGCCTAATAATTAGGATTTAGCTTTGTGAGGCGCTGCGGCCAAGAAACAGAAAGCAGCAAAGCAGTTCAGTAGGCTGTCGAACTCTACTGGTAGGTTGTCGGGTCACCTTCTAAAAACACACCGAGGTTCGTCGAGTGCACGTAACTCGAACAGCCTTGTCTTCTGGCGATAACCGAAGACTACACACGTAGGCCGCACTTCAGACGTTGTTTCGGACGTGGGTTCGATTCCCACCACCTCCACCAAAGTTAAAACGAAAACGCTCCTCTTCAGGAGCTTTTTTTATGTCAATAAATTCAAACAGTTAACCAGTGAGAACTCTAAGGCTCATTTCTTTATATCACTCTAAATCACGTTAAATCACGGGAGTCGTAGTTAATTTGTAGTCGACGCTACTTTTTCACGCTTCCAAAAACAGAGTGTGACTACGATCCGTAGTCCACTTAAAGGAGAGTTTTATAATGAGTAGGAAGTTTAGGTACAGAAGAACTTCAGAGATCAAGATGACAAATGAAGCTAGAGTTTTACGAAGACTTCGCTTGGATTCCGGTACGAAGATAAAAGAAGTAGCAAAGGAAATAGGGAAGTCGGAGGCGTATATCCGTCATATTGAACATGGAAGATTAGATGTTCCTGGTAAGGAAATGATTAAGAAGATTCTTTCTGTCTATGGAGCTACTTACCGAATTTATTCTGCTAAGTGTAAAGTTGATTGTGCTGAAGATCCTTATATGGAATTAAAGAATATGATTCATAAGGTACCTGAAGAAAAATTAATTCTAGCTCTAAATTTATTACGTAGTTTGATGAATAATTGATTATTAACTTAAAGCTTAATATAATTTGTAAAAGAATTTTATTAAGGTGGTTTCATGTCTTTTAAAGCTTATCCGTATAACATATCGACAATCTTTTCTGTAAAAAAGAGAAAATTTGTGATTCCTCGTTTTCAACGTGAATACTCATGGGGAAAAGAGCAGTTAAGTGAGTTATGGATAGATTTAATTAGCAGTATCAACTATTCAAACAAGGAACTTCTTCCTACTAGCTACTTCATAGGGTCTCTCGTTTTAATAGGGGATGAAAACACTGAAGAGTTAAAAATTGTTGATGGCCAGCAAAGATTGACGACTATTACGATTTTAATGTCAGCTCTAGTTGAAACATTTAAGGTAAATGATTGGCAAGATGAAGCTGATGGATTGTATGAGTTTATACAAGGAAAAACTGTTGCGAATAAGCCTTTTTTTAAGTTAGAAAATGAGATCTCTAGACCTTTTTTTCAGACGAACATTCAAAATATAGATAAAGCATCAGAAGTACCGGAAGGTGATGAGGAGAAAACATTAAAATATGCATATGATTTTTATTTAAAAGAGTTGAGTTATGATAGTTTAAAGAAAACTTTTGAGAAAAGAGGAGTTAAGGACATTGAGTACAAAGAGCTTGTAGAGGTTATCAGAGACCAACTTCTTGAGCTAAATGTAATTTTTGTGACAGTTCCGACTGAAGATCAAGCATATGATGTATATGAAACACTTAACGCAAGAGGTATGGGGTTATCTGTAATTGATTTGATTAAAAATGACCTTTTTAGAGACTTAAAGACAGAGCATCCTGATGACTTTGCCAAAACTTCCTGGGCTAAAATTAGAGAGGAGATTCAGTCGCGAGATGCAGCAGTATCAATGGATCGCTTTTTTAGACATTTTTGGCTTTCTAAGTATGAGTGTCGAACAGAAAGCAAGATTTATAAATCATTTAAAACTAAAATGAAACAAGGAGAGATTAATTCTGAGACTTTTATGAAAAGCCTTGAAGTAGAAGCGAAAAATTATTCAGAATTAGTAAGTCCTACTCTTGAGGATTGGAAAGCGGTCAATGGTAAAGAAGTATTTTACTCTTTAAGAGCATTGAGGTTATTTAAAATCCAGCAAACGCGATGCTTACTTCTATCTCTTGTTTCGTGTTTCAAGAGAGGGTTAGTTAGTATTACTGACTAAAGTCTACACTACAAATGTTGGAGAGCTTTCATTTCATGTTCAGTACTGTTTGCTCAAAAAGACCATCTGGGTTAGATCAGATGTATAGTAAGTATGCAATTCTAGTTAATGGTTTAACTAGTAAAAGTGACTATAAGCATATTTTTAAAGAGCTAAAGAAGTCTCTTGAAAGAAAATTGCCGGATTATGAAAGCTTTGAAACAAGTCTTAGGAAGATGAAGTACTCTAAAGGACATACAAAGCAAGGTCGAGTAATATCATATTTGTTTGAACGTCTCGAGAATCATATGTCAGGTACAAATGAAATATTGCTTAATGACTCCTCACTTGAACATATTTACCCAGAGAGCGAAGGCAAGTCTATTTATCCAGATTTCTTTGATTCTTTAGGTAATTTGATGCCTTTATCTAGAGAGCTAAATGAAGAGGCTGGGAATAATCCAGTTCAGGATAAAATTGATATCTATAAAAGGTCTAGGTATAAGTTAGTAGAGGACTTCCTTGCAAAGTTTAATATTGATTGGGGAAGTGAGGAAATTGAGTCTAGGCAGATATCGCTGACAAAAACATCGTGGGATATGCTAATGAAGCCATTTGCTTAGTCCTCTTTGTATGCGCTAGGCTTGATACCTATAATTACTAATGGGCATGTACCTGCCCCACCCCCATATACCTTAGGCATTAGTTTTCCTATATGTGTCGTAGAACTTCCGTAAGAGTCACCCTTGCCGAGATTTCTAAATATTTCTTGTAGCTCTGAAGTTCTTGTAACAATTACTCCTACAGATAAAGCTTTTATGGAGTGTAGTAATCTAAAGTTGTTGAGGTCTCTATCAAAGAAAGGGTATTTATTGTTCCATTCTAGTTCAATTCCGACTCTATTTTTAAATAATCTATTTGATGTGTTGGAGTTTCAATATTTTCATTATCTATTTTGATTTCGATATTGAATTTCTTTTCTTCCCAACCCGTCGCATATAATGCATCATCAAACTTTTTTGCTATTGGAGATTTTCTACCGCCAGGTTTTAAAATATCACTTTTAAGTAGGTTAAATGATTTCAAGTGATCATAGAGTTCTTTATACTCTTTAGGAAATTCATTCTTAAAGATGCAGTTACCGTGAAACTCTTCATGTATAAAAAAATTATTCTCTAGGTCTAATAGATCCATATTTACCATTGAAGAGGTACATAAGGCAGGCAGGAGTAGATATAAAGGGTTGCTAATTTACATTAGAAAATCTGGGGTGGATGTGACAGGTATAGCAAATTGTTTGGAGTTCTAGTTTATATGTCTATACATCCTCTACGTAACATGACTTTTTTATCCCAATGATGAATAGAGGACAAGTTCCTGCTCCTCCACCATGAATTTTAGGCATTAGTTTGTTTATATGTGTTGTAGAAGCTCCATATGAACTTCCCTTTCCAAGTTCATTAAAGATTTCTTGTAGCTCTGTTGCTCTTGTGACAATCACTCCAACAGAAAGAGCCTTTATGCTATGAAGTAGTCTGAAGTTATTAAGGTCTCTATCAAAAAAAGGGTCTTTGTTATTCCACTCTAGCTCAACTCCAACCCTATTTTTATAGTAGTCTATTTGATGTGTTGGTGTTTCAACTTCACTCCCGTCAATGTTCATTTCGATCCTAAACTGCTTCTCTTCCCATCCAATTGAATATAGTGCGTCATCAAACTTTTGAGCGATGGGAGACTTTCGGCCGCCGGGCGTTATAATTTCACTTTTCAGTAACTCAAAGCTATCCAGAAGCTTATAAAGCTCATTGTATGCATCAGGAAAGTCATTTTTAAAAATACTGTGACCATGAAACTCTTCATGTAAGAAATACTTGTCCTCTAAATCGTATATATTCATGTTCTTTCTCTAAGTTAAAAATAAAACTTATTTTAAATTATATATTCTAAGTACCTGAAAATGAACGAGGCCTTTTTTTCCAATTTTGAATAATTTTAAATTTAAGAACTTTATTATTTTACTCAACCAAATCTTTTGGATAGAATTCATTTATGGGAAACACACAACAAAATAAGACTATTAACTCTCAGAGAAAAATAGAGTTACGTAACGACGAAAAATATATTCACATCATGAAATACATGGGGAGCAAAAGAGAGCTACTTCCAGATATTCGTGAAGAGATTGATAAGATCAGCTCAGAAGGCGAGGGAGTATTAGACATTTTTGCTGGGACTGGATCAGTAGGTGTCTATTTAAGAGATAAATATGATGTCATATCTAACGATGTACAATCTTACAGTGGTGTTATTTGTGATGCCTTAATCTCATCTTGCTCTCACGAGATAGATTTTAATAAAGACTTATTATCTAAAATTAAAAAGAGTTTCAAAAAGAATAGAAGCGCACTGCTAGAGATGTTTCCTAAAACGGTTGATAAGTCGAGGAAGTTCGTCATAACTGAAAAGAGAGGGTGGACTGAAGAGGGGAGACTCAAGTATATCAAGTTCTTTGAATCTTTCCCGTCCCCTGTAAATAAGTTCAAGACTAGAAGTACTGAGCTTAAAAGGCTTTATGAACAGTACTTAGAAAGAGAGTGTAAGGCTAATAAATTTCCTTATATGCAAACAACGTTTTTGTTTTCTGAAACATATTTCAGTATTGAGCAATGTATCGATATTGACTCGATAAGATATGCAATAGATAAGTGTCTTGATGGTAAAATTGAAAAACAAATAGCGCTTGCTGCTTTAGTCTATGCTCATAGTTACTGTTCGAGTGGAACAGGACACTTTGCTCAGTTTAGAGACTTGAAAGATGTAAAGTCGATAAATGACGTATTTTTATATCGTGACCGTTGTGTTTGGGCCTATTTTATCAAGAAGCTTGAAGAAATAATTGAGTTTCAAAAATATTACCCAGAAAGAGACCACCTGTCTGTAAATATGGATTACAGAGAGCTGCTGAACGATAAAGATATTATGAAGAGAGTGGATGTTATTTATGCTGATCCACCATATTCTTTTGTTCATTATTCACGTTTTTATCACGCTACAGAAAGCCTAATTAAGTACGATTATATGTTGCCTGCATTTAAAGGTAGATATAGAACAGATCGCCACCAATCACCTTTCTGTCAAAAACAAAATGTGGCAAAGGCTTTTGAATATCTTTATGATGCGGCATCTAAAAATAGAAAAAAAGTAATTCTGTCCTATGCTGATACTGCAATGATTAGCCTAGCAGAACTAGAAGAAATTGCTACCGATAAAGGCTTAACATTCGATGCTAGAGAGATCGATTACGACCATTCTACAATGGGAAGAGAAGGTCACAAGAGTAATCAAATTAAGGAGTATTTAGTAACATCAACATTTAGAGAGAGGCAGTAACGGTTGCTCTAAGAGTTCTTGCTAATCATCTAAAGGTGTCTGGAAGTAGTCCCAGAAATTCTCGACGGTTTCTCCTGTTTGATAGAACTTTCTAATTTCCTTTATATATGTGTTAAAGTCAGGGTTTTCTGTAGCCAGTCTATTACAAGAATCCCAGTCAACCTTCTTGTTCTCTCTGGCAGGTATTAATATCTGACTTTCAGTGGGTGTACTAACATTCAGTAGGATCACTCCTACCCCATGTGCAGATGACAAGATTTGAAGCTCTTTAAGTGTACTAAGACCTGATATTTCAGCAGCAACAAGGTAAGACTGATTAGCCCAAGATGAATTTGAAATTGTTTGAAAATAGGCTTCTCGCACATTCGAAGAATTTAGAAGCCTTTTAATCTCAAAGGACCACATTTGAGCATTTTTGTCGTAGTGAGCTTTTGAGCACTCGATAACTTCCTTACACCAATTCTTACTTAGGTTTTCAAAACCAACAATATCTGGGTGTAGCCATTTGTTTCCGTTCTTTCCACGAGAGTTCTTAGACTTCTTTTCATTAATTCGTTTTGAGAAAACTTCGTGTCTCACAAAAAGATATTCGCTTAAAAGTGGATATAAGTCTGCTTCTAGAGGTATAGGGATTTTTGACTTTTCTTTCTCTAGTTCAGCAATCTCCTGGTTTTCACTGAGTTCGTTATAGTAAAAATGTCGTGGGGGGCCTTCTATAATTTTAACGTACTCACATTTTTTTTGAATTAAAGGTGTTCTAGAGCTAATCTCTCTAGTTAGTTGAATAATGAGTTCTTTCTCGTTAGAGACATTCTTACTTTCTTTGATCTTTTTCTTGAGTTGCGCCTTATATCTTTTAGCTATTTTAGTGGCTATTTCTTTGGAGGAAAGCTTGTTTGGTTGATTCGCCTTTAAAATAGTAATCACTTTATCGTTTAACTTAATAGACATCTTTTCCCCAGGTTATAATTACCTAATTTTACATATCTGGTCGTGCTAGAGAGAAAGGGGGAAATATTTTCTGAGGTGAGAGAGACAATCATATTTTATTGTTTTTAAGTTAAAATCAAAAGCATGATTTATTTATATTATGCAATAGGTATTGTTGCTTTCATTTCTGCGGTCGGGTGCTGGTATTTTGGTGTGCCAAAGTTTTTAAAAGAGTTATTTCTTCCTTTAAAAGCTATAAAAAATGACGGCTGGAGTTTCTTTAATTGGCTATTGTTACTGTTGACAATAGGTATTATTGGTATTTGGCTTCCATTATTTCTTAACTTGTTTAATGGGGAAAAGGCTTCAATCACAGAAATTATTACAAATGGAAGTTTAACGACATTTAGTTTGGTTTTGTTGTCAGAAGGGATAGTTAACCTTGTTAAGTCTAAGAATCGTGATGAAATTTCAGATTCAGGAAACTTAAAAGCCTTGGCAATTATTTTGTCTACGATATTTATTATTCTTAATGCTTTCACGTATGTTTTAATTTCAGATATAGAGAAGACTAAGGATGTGACGGTTGCAAAACTAGTGTTTATTGTTGCCCTCCTCTCAATGTTGTTAGCTGTTTATTTATACTGCTTTAGGGGAGAAGGATTTAGCGAGGGGGCGAGCGAGGTCGTAGCAGAAGATGATGATGGAGTCGCCTCAGCATCAGCCGGTGCAGACGATGATGATAATCCAATACCATAATAGGGTTTAGCTATGAATTTTAATTATAAATATATAGAATTTGATCAGCCGATGGGTACTTTTTACTTCGCTAAAGTACCAGCATTAGAGTTACTAGATTTTTTTACCATTCGAAAAAGGAGATACACTGGTGACGAGGCTGTGGGTACCCAGCGAAGCTTTAGCAAGAGCCGTGTGAAGGAGATAGGTGATTATACTCAGACAATGGATTGTGCATTTCCTACGTCAATATTGATCTCGCTTTCAAAAAGTAGCTATCGCTTAAAACCCAATAATGAAATAGAAATTACGGGAAAGGGTGAAATCGTTGATGGGCAACATAGAGTGTTGGGGATTCAAAAAGCCGTTGATTTACATGGCGAGGAAAACTTTACTTCATTTGACTTCCCCGTGGTCTTTATCTTAGAAGCAACAGAAGAACAAAAGGCATATGTATTCGCAACAATTAACGGGAAACAGACAAAAGTTCCCAAGTCACTTGTTTATGATCTATTTGGAGTATCAGAGACGGAAGACCCTTTTACGATTTGCCATCAAGTTGCAAGAAGTCTAAATTTTAAAGAAGGTTCGCCATTTTTTCGCAAATTAAAAATGTTAGGATCAAAAATGCCGGAAGGTGAAAATGAGTCATTGTCACAAGGAACAGTTGTTGACTATATGTTGAAGAAAATGACCAACACGAGACTTTCTCTTCAGGATAGGGATCTTATGAGAAGAGGGCGACATGAACAACTTGAGGACGATGAAAAACTTGTGCTGAGACGTTATTTAAAAAAGCCATCTATTAATAAAGTATTAAAGTTAATGCTTAATATATTTTCAGCGGTAAGGGATATATGGGAAGACGAATGGGACGAGCCAGATAAGTATATATTGTCAAAATCAACGGGATATATAGGAATAATGAAAGGCATAGATGAGTTCTTGAAGTTGAGTATTGAAGCAGGAGATGTATCATATAGTAGATTTTATGACTTTTTCGATAAGGTTGATAAAAAACTACAGCAACAGAACTTAAAGTTGACTAGTGATGATTTCCCCTCTGGAGCAACAGGGCAAGGAAAACTAAGAGATATTTTAAAGGAAGTGACTTCAGGTTATTAGTTTCATAAAGTTCTTCCTTAAGTTGAAACGTAATGTTCATATTCTTTGTAGTGTTTGAAGTATTTTTTTTATTAACACTACGAATATTATGTATTTATAAACTGTGCAGAACCTCCACCATTTTACGAGAATTCAAAAAATCAATAACTTAAAATACAGTTCAACATAATTCTAACTGTGAAAAACTATATTGCTGAAAGCTCAAAAAAAGACCTTCCTCGAAAAGCCATGAGGGAAGTTCTCTCTATAGGAGCGAGCTTTTATGATATATTATTTGATGATTTTAAACTAGAAATTAAAATTAGGGAGTCGAGTTATGGATAAGACTTCCTATCGCTTCTTAGTCGTGAAGATCAGGCGAAGCAAAAGCTTGAGAAGCTCATTAGTAATCAAGAATTCTTAGTTAATACTTATATTC
>NZ_AUNJ01000478.1 GCF_000447775.1 Bacteriovorax sp. DB6_IX | reverse complement strand
AGACTATCGTAAGGTAGTGAAACAACTGGAAAAGCTTGTGAAAAAGGGCGGGGTTGTCGCTTCGTGTCTAAATACACCTTTTGAAAAATCTGGTTTTATTGTAGATTTATACAGAAATCAGTTGCAAGACTTTGAATATATAAATACTCTTTATTCACCTGAGGGGTTTGAGGAAGAGGATAAGGAAAACGGTGTCAAGATCTGCGTTTTCCAGAGGCGATAGTCATGTTTAAAACATTTCTAGNA
>NZ_AUNJ01000477.1 GCF_000447775.1 Bacteriovorax sp. DB6_IX | reverse complement strand
TGATACTTGTTTTTGCACTTAGTCCCGATAAGTCACCCTTGATAATCTGTGAAATTTCTTTTGAATTGATATATTGTTTATGACTTTCTTTATCATAAATTCTTCTTGCAATAAAATCACGAGGACGCCAACTACCAAGACCATGATAGTTAAAGTTGATAATCTTACTTTCTTTTGATTGCACAATTTGTTGATATACCTGCTGGTAGTTATAACGAGGATGATTAGGAGCTAAGAGTTTAGAGGTGATTGTGAGTGAGAATAAGAGTAGGAGAAAACCAACTTTTTCTCTTATATTGAGTGTTAACTTAGTGCTTAATTGGTAAGCGTAGAGATAAATTGGAGCGAGTGCCACGTAGAGATATCGTGTGTTCAAATTCCAATTGATCATGATGGTAAAGAATAGGATATAGATAATGAAAAATATTACCGTCGATAGAGGGAGTAGTGTTGAGAGGGGATCTTCTTGCGTATTTCTTCTTTGTAGTTTTGGTAATTTTCGTAATTTTTGTTGATACTTTAAGAATAGGATCAGTAAAAAGATTGTTGTACTTAGGCCTATGAGATCGAGGTAAATATCTAAGTAGTCATATAGGAAGATTTGATTAAGAGAGAAACTCTTTTTGAATTGATTATACCCTAGTGATTCAATATAGATTTTTACAATAAAAGGTAGAATTAATAGCGCCGTTAGGAGGTTTACCTTTAAGATTTTAAAAAGAGGGTCTTTTTCACTTTCTTTGTCTGTTCTTTTGGCAATAATTTTTTGAATTCCTAAGCAGAGGAATATTGCGACAATGAGCAGAATTGGTTGTAGGCCGATACTAAGACAGAAGAGGACTTGGTAAATTAGAAGATAGTTCAGCCCTTTATTCGTTCTTAGGTATTTCATAATGAGTATGAGGCACATGACTCCAAGAAATAGGGCCAGGGATAATGGGCGAGATTCATAGCTATAATAAGAAAAACCTGAACTAAGAATTAAAGAAGCTCCTGAAAGGGTTAGGGCGAAGCTACTCTCTTTTTTATTCTCTCTTATAAAGAAAAGAGGTGCAAAAATTGTCATAAACGCAAAGACAAGCGGATGAAATTTATAGGCAAACTCATGATTTCCAAAGACTATTATTGAGAATTTACTAAGAAGGTAATCTAGTGGAGGATTTTGTTGCTGGGCCGCCCACTTTGTGACTCCTTCTTGAAATTGGTATTGAATAATTTCATCAAGCCAAATACTTCTTCCTTGGGTGTGAGAGAAGATCACCACAGCGGCAAAGAGAATAAGTATAACTGTGCTGCAAATATTAAGGGGGAATCTTGCTCTATTTGTGGATTCTTCGAATTCACACTTGTTTTGGATATGAAGGGAAAATAGTCCAAATAATAATAGAACAATGAAATAGAGATCATAGGCACTTATAACTGCTGGATTTTGGAAGATCGCAGTGGATGCGACACCGATGAAATAGAGTAGCAGTGTGACGGTAAAGGTCTTAAGTGAGATAATCATATCTCTATTATACTCAGATTTTCTCTTAGATAAATTAGAGATTTCTTCCGGATTTTCTCGCCAGAATATCTTCTTCACTCAGTGGACCGATGGCCCCTGAAGAAACCTCAATTTTCCAGCGTCTTTGGTTCTTTCTATTAAGAGCGGTAAACTTGATTTCCCAGTCTTGTGTCTTGCAATTGACAATTTGTTGGGAGTCAAGATCGTAGCAGGCCCTGATTAATCTCTTCTTGCTAGAAAAGCTTGGTAGTTTCCAGTGAAGAGGAGTCTCGTTGAATTGTTCTTCGGTCTCAGATTGCTTGTAGAGCTTGAAATGAAAAACTGTCTCAATATCATCTTCATTTGTAATTTCTTCGATATTACTAATATTAAAGCGAAAGTAGCTCTGTGATCTATTTCCTCTCACAAGCCACCAATTCTCTTTCGTGGCCTGATGAAAATTTGTTGCCGGATCAACTCTAAACCACTGGTCTTCATAGATAATTCTATCCACACCTGGTGGAAGGGAGTAGGCTACATTCTTTGGGTCCAGTTCTAAGTTAAAGAAGCGGGCACCTTTGTCAGAGAATGAAACCTCTGCGATTTTTTGAAAATCAGCAATATTATTTTTGAAGAAGTCTGTATAGGTAAAGAGATTGGCGACTCTGACATCTCCTGGCCCATACTTTCCTGAGTTTATTCTAACATTTGTTCCATTGAAAGCTATATGCCAGTCATTTCTTGATTTGGCCTCTTCTTGATCAGTTTTAAAACTCTGCCCTGTTTGAATGTTGAGATAGGTGTAGATATTCTTCTTGGGATCAAGAACACATTGATCATAGTCTTGGTTTGTGTAGACATTTCCACAGCCTTGGGCCTCGACAACTCTCTCAATAATTTCTGCATTTTGGTTTTCAAATCGAATTGAGTAATGTCCTGGCTGGGCCTTTGAATTGTAGTAGTCTGTGATTTGAAACTTATAGTACTGGCCTTGAGTTCTCAGTGCGTAGACGGTGAAAATTGGCCAGATGATATGATTATTTTCGTCATAGATATACCAAGGTGTTTCAAGGAATATATCTTGGGCCTTGTCCATTTGATATTGTGATTGTTTGACAATGAACTTTTGAAAATTGACTTCTGAAGTTGTTGCACTCTGTGGCTCAACTTTAGCACATGAAATAAATAGAGATAGTACTAGGAGTGAATAGAGGAATTTCATAAGGCGTTGATCCTTAGTCCAAAATAAGCTGTTCTTCCAAGCGCTGGGCGATCGTCATTAATCGGCGTCACTGTATCAAGGGCAGCACTCTTGGTTTGATTGAAGATATTTTTTAATCCTCCGTAGAGGTCAAATTTCTTATTCATTTTATAGTTATACTTAAGATCTACTGTCGAGTAGTGTGGGACAATCTGTGTATTGTCTTCAGATTGATACTTCTTCCCAATATAGTGGTAGGTCGTGTTAATGTGATGCTTACTATTTGGGCTAAATGTATAGCTCATTGTTCCCGTATAGAATGGGCGACTTAAGAGATAGAGATTTGTCTCTTCATTAAAAGTCTCAGTATATGTGTAATTGAGCTTTAATTTATTATTGTTATTTATTTTGATATCTGTGCTGGCCTCGAGTCCTCGTGATACAACACTGCTGATATTCTCATATGAGAAAACTTTGGTACTTGTGGAGCTTTCAATTTCTGTTGATTCAATAAGGCCTTTTATCTTGTTATAGAAGAAATTGACATGAAGTTTTGAACCCGCGTAACTGATCTCATCACCAAGTTGAATACTGACAGATCTTTCTTGGGAGAGATTTTCATTTCCTTTTACGATATAGTTTCCAACCGAAGAGTGGTCCAATGTAAAGAACCTCTCTTTGATAGAAGGTGAGCGTCTCCCTGTTCCAAGTGATAGCCATGTTTTAGAGTTGATACTCCCAAGTTCCTTGTACATACTAAAACTGATTTTTGGAGAAATGCTAATTGAGGTACTCGAATCATCTTGAATTCTTAGACCTGGCGAAATTTCATAGTCTCCGAAGATCATATTGTCTTGAGCAAAAACTTCAAATGAATGGACTTGCTTGTTATCAATATCAACTTTTTCAAGAGCAAACTCTTCAGTCTCTTGTGATTTGGTTCTCTGGTCGACGATATCTTTCTTGTAGAGTATTCCCGTACTAAGATTATGGTGTTCCCCTATGAGGGCATCATATTTTAGATCAACTCGGTAGGCATCATAACGAGTCTTCTTATCCATCTCTTTAAAAGATGTCTCGGGCTTGTCGTTGAGATTGAGCCTATCATCAATTCTCTCAAAGCTGGCAGTTGTTTTAAGAGTTCCATTCTTGAGCTTTATTTCATGCCCAATTTTTTGATGATGTGTCTTTGTTTGCGTTTCATTGACTATTGGGCCAAAGAGGCTAGAGCTATAAGGCTTTGATCCTTGTGAAGAAACATCCCCTTGAAGATAGATATAATTTGCATGAAGCTTATGTTTTCCAAATTGCCTATCGAGGTAGATAGAGCCATTAATACTTTCCACATCAGCGCTGTCTTTAGCGATACTAGATTTATCAAGATCAAAAGCACGTTGATCCGAATAAGATAAGGAGTATTTCTGACCAACTTTTCCCGTTCTTCCCGTATAGAGGGCCTTATACTTTTGGGATGATAATTCTTCTTGAGTCACAGAGCTACTAATATCAAACTTTAATGAGGGTTTATTCGTTGGTCTTTTAGTGACGATATTAATAACACCACCAATGGCCTGACTACCATAAAGCGCCGAGGCACCTCCTTTGATAACTTCGACTCTCTCGATATTTTCCGTAGAAATTTGCGTGAGATCGAATCCAAAGGCCGAGTTTTGAGAAACAGGTGTCCCATCAATCATGACAAGAACACTATTAACACCAAAACCTTGAATCAATGCTGTTTTTGCAGAACTTCTTCTATCGACACTCATCTGGGTAACCCCAGGGATTTCATTGACCGCTTCGGAAAGATCTTGATAGTGACCATTTTCTAAATCTTGAGAATTCATGATTTCAGTCTTTATGGCCGAGTCAATAAGCCCTGAGCTTGTCTCAATTTTAGAACCAATAATATAGAGCGTTTCATCCACTGCTGTTTGTGATGATTGAGCAGCTGCACTCCCACTCAAGATGAGTGCGAGTAGACCATATAAAAAATTCCCCATATAGGATGATCGGTATTGAGTGTTTGACATATCAAACTTTTACCATTTAAATTAAAAGACGTAAAATGGATTGAAAAAATCATAGAGTAAAAATCTCTTAAAGGATGACATCATGTTAAAAAGATTAGCACTATTTTTGACTCTGACTTGCCTGAGTTTTACCGTAATGGGAGCGGAGAGAACTGCATTTACAAATATGAGCTTTGGTTGGATGCCAGTCAAAGGTGCTTTTATAAAAGTAGAGAATTACGATTACTTTGATGAAGATAAGACTCATTTTCTGATTGAAGTTAATGGTATGGATTATCAGGATATTCTTAAGGAGTCGAAAGCTCTTTATGGGGATAATTATAAGTGTATGTTATCGCAGCATTTTGTTCAGGCGATGACTGAGCTTGGTAATCCGATTGGGGAGACTGTTGATCTTAAGCTCTATCTTTTTGATTGGGGACATAAGGTATTTGATCTTAAAGATGTTCCTGTGACTGAGGATAACCTTGAAGTCCTAATCTTCAACAACGATCTTTGTCAGTAAAAACTGCTCTACTTAAATGGGGCTAGACTGATTCTAACTATTTGAAGTTAAAGTACATATTCAAATATTTCTATAACGGCCCAATTAATTTGGGCCTTTTTTCTTAATAAATGGAGAGTTAGTTGGTTTTGAACCCCATTTAAGGGGACCAGTTGTTAAATAATAAGTATTTTGTGGGAGTAGCCGATAGGTAAGATGCTATACTGAAAAAGGGGCCCCTATGAAATTAAAACTTCGAAAGAGTAAGTTCGTTCTTATTTCTACTTTCTTTATATTTTTCACTATCGGTTGCTCAACAACCCAGACATATATTGGCCCAACTCAACCATACACTGTAAGAAATAGCTCGCTTGACGCTCCCGTTGCACCGGATAGGGCGATTCTCTATATCTCTCAATACGGAAAAGGCAGTGGCTGTACCCTCTTTGTTAATAGACAAGAAATAGGAAAGGTCAATTACTACAACACAATCATGTTAGATGTTCCGGCCGGAAAACATAAAATCTTATGTTATTTTGGAAAAAAAGCCACGCAGGCCTGGTTTGATAAGCACTACGATACTTATAAGAATATTACGATGACAGCAACTGGTGGTAAGAAACACTCTGTCTTCTATCGCTGGAAACACGATAAGTCTTACGGTTATAATCGCCCTTATCTCGTGGTCTACAATGATCCAAAAGTCGTTAATCCCTATGTTAAGAAACGCTTTCTGCTGAAGATGCCTGTCGCATCTTTAAATACAAACCACCAGGATTTAAAGGAATCCGTGGCATGGACCAATGCACAGAATGCTAATACGGTCGATGGCTATCAGAGCTTTCTAGCAAATTATCCGAATACGAAACACAAGGAAGAGGCCGATAGTGCCATCTCAACAATTTCAAAAAGAGAGAAGGACGATTTCGATAAGGCCATGAGCTCAAGGAAGTTTGATCCTGCTTTTGTCTATCTTAAGGATCACCTGAATCAGCAATATGCTCAGAAGGCCTTGGAAAATGCCATTGCTTATAATAAGAAAATAAAGAGTTCTAAAGCACGTATTGGAAACTATCAACGCCTGGCCTCTCTTGATGAGAAGTTCATTGCAAGTTTTCCAAGTTCTATTCGTTATGAAATGAGTCTTATGCAAGTTGGTCCAAGTGAGTTTAATGTGGCCAAAATAATTGAACTCAAAAAAGAAGGGCTTTCTCCGTCAATTATTGCCGCCAAGATAATGGCGACGAATCAGCGTTATAAGAATTTTGAAATAGATGAAATTAAATTCTTAAAGAAGAAGGGCCTAAGCGACTCAATTATTGAGTCTATGCTTAAGACAACGGCGACTTATGATAATCAAGTAAAACAAGTCCAACAGAATAAAGAGATGATGGCGAGTATACAAAAGCTTATCCAAGAATCACAAAAGCAAAACTCGAGACGTTCTAGTTTTAAAAGACAGCCTGCGAGGTATTCTAATCAAGGGAGTAATCAGGTTGGAAGCTGCTTGCAACAAAAGCTTGCGATGGAGGCCTGTCGTAAGGTTGGAGGGTTTATGAGAAGTGCTTGCGAGATTACGGCCAAGAGTACTTATCCTTGTCAAACCAGATAAAAACTGGTCCACTAAAGTGGGGGTGGTAATGAGCCATCCCTATGAAATCACTTCTGAAATTTCATGATTTTTACAACTGCTAAAAATATTAGTGAATAAGATATTGTTTTTTATTTAAAATACTTTGTCTTCACCCCCATTACTGTATAGCAGTTTAAAGGAGCAACATGGCGCGATTGAAACTTGCTTTACCAGATTTTGAACCACATTTTAAAACTGTGATTCCGCTTACAATCAACTTTGTAAATTACGGAGGTCATATGGGAAATGATGCAGTTTTAACTCTTTGCCATGAAGCACGACTTCGTTTTTTAAAGGACCATAATCAAAGTGAGCTGGATCTCTTTGGCAAGGCACTCATCCAAGGAGACGCCATGGTCATTTATAAGAGCGAGGCCTTTCAAGGAGATGATTTAGAAATTGATATCTATATCGATGATCTCTCAACTTACGGCTTTGATTTTATTTATAAGATAACCCGCGTGAGTGACCAGGTTGAAATCGCAAGAGCTAAAACTGGTATGGTTTTCTTTGACTATGAGAGTAAGAAAGTTACGAAAATCCCGGTGGAATTTGAAAATTTTTCCAAAATATAACTTATTGATATTACATGTTTTTTGCTTAATAAATAAAAAAAATGTAGCGACACATTTCTCTTTTTTGGTAAACTATTCGACATTATATTAATACTTGATTATTCGAGGGGACAAAGGGTGCCCTCTTATTTTTAAAGGAGCATGTTTTGGAAACTGGAAAAGTAAAGTTTTTTAATGAAGAGAAGGGATTCGGTTTTATTGTCCCAAACAGTGGTGACGCTGATGTTTTCGTTCACGTAACGGGACTTGATGGTCAAAAAATTGTTGAAGGTGATGAAGTTGAATACGAAATTGGTGAAGGAAGAAAAGGTCCTTGTGCCATTAACGTTAAGAAAATGTAATGACCTATATAGGGAGTGGCCATAAGCTACTCCCACTTTCCTTTTAATTGATCCCATTCACAAAGAGATAAATACTTAAAAGTTCTGAACCCATTTCAGTCCAAGGTGATTTGCTGTATAATATGTCCAACTAGTTATAATTAAATATTTTATTTGGATATAAAATGATCAGTATTTTAAAGTATCAGTATAAGCTCTTTATCTTCTTATTCTGTATTAGCATTCTTCCCTTAACTCTTGTCTATCTCTATCTTCCTGGGGAGTTTGATAAGTCTTATTATTTCTTTTTAACTCTCTTAGTTGGTTTGAGATTTAGCTTCTTCAAAGGCGGACTCTATCTTGAGAAGGTGAGATCTAATATGCGTGATGTTCTGACTAAGGAGATGGGGCGTATTCCTTCTACAAATGAAATTGTCAAAAGAGTTGATGATGTTGTGAAGTCCCGTGACTATGCTTTTGGTATAAGTGCAGTCCTGGTCATTCTTATCACGGCACTTTTTGGAAAACTCTAAAGATGAAGAGAATTATTCTCGTCACAGATAATCAAAAACTTCGCGACTTTTGTGCTGTTGCAATCGAGGCCCAACTCAATGCTAAGATTGAAGTGAAAAGACCTGGGGATGATTATTTTGGTGATCCTTCACTGGCAAATGAGATCTTTGCTATTATAAGTGATTTAAATATTTTCTCCGATGAAAACGGTATTCATCTCTATGAGACTAATAACGAATTCTTTAAGATTCCCTTCTTTTTAATACTCGATGGAAGTTTCGAGGCAGAAGACTCTTCTTATCAGGAATTCTTTAAAGTTCATCGCTATAATAACTCCCTTTCGATTGCTGATATTTCAAAAGAGTTATTACCTACTTTAATTAAGGTGATAAAGAAAATGGAACTTGATAGTCACTTTAAACTCAATTTTGAAGAGCATAAGGGAGTAAAGCTCTACCGCGTGAGAGCAAGTTTCTTTCTCAATGCTTTGGTTGCAGATGGAGATGTCTTTGTAAAATTGAAGAATGGAAAATTCATTAAGCTTATTAAGGCCGGGGATGAAATCCATACCGAAACAATAAGTAATATTATTAACAAAGGTCAAAAATATCTCTATCAAGATGGACAATCTTTTGAAAAGTTTGTGGGCCAAAAGCTGGCAACCCTAAAAAAAGGTTTTTCTGCTCAAGGTCTGAATGATTCTCAAAAAATGAAGCTTCAACTTGCTACTATTAAAGAGGTTCAAGGAGCAGTGAGAATGATGGGGATTTCAGAGTTAACTATTGATATGACCGATGATGTTGTGAATTCGGTTGAAGATGTTATTAAGGGTAAAAGAGGGTTACAAAATTTGGTGAAGAGTATGCTTAAGTTTAAGAGCACATTCTTTACGAGATCTAGTATTTTAAATTATCTCCTTGGCGGGCTGGCCTCCAAAATAGGGTGGGATACGAAGTCTTCCCTAAAGAAGCTGATCTTTGCTTCAGTATTTTGTGATTATGCCTTTAGTGATGAAGAGGAGGAGCTGGCCTGTATCCTCAAGATTGAAGAGGGAATGGACCTTTCATCTTATCAAAGAAAGGTTATTGAAAAACATCCTGAGATTGCTGCCCACCATCTTGAAAAAACTCAGTCTCTCTTATTGGACGAGACAATTATTATTCGCCAACACCATGAAAAACCTGATGGAAGCGGTTTTCCAAAAGGGCTCAATGCTAAGAATATTCCACCAATGTCTTGTGCTTTTATTCTGTGCTATGACTTTGTACAAATCCTTGTGGAGAGTTGCTCGAATGTTAATGAGATTGATTGTGAAAGGATATTTGAGCAGCTTGGCGATGATTATCGTATAGGAAATTTTGAAAAACCTTACTACGCTCTTAGAAAAGCTCTTAATCTCTAATCGTCGTGAAATGAATCAGGAAGTATATCTATATCTAATTTACGACCTAGTTTAACGAGGAAGGGAAGTGTTAGGGGTGCAAAGGGGAGAATGAGAATTGTCCCAATCCCTAAGGCCTTGATGACATCTCTCAATTGTTTATTGGCCCATTTCACGTCTTCCTTAGTTGCCCTACCTTTACTGTAGTTGAAGTAGATTTCTATCATTTTCTTTGATTCAACTGTCTCAGTCTTTAGCATATTTTTGATTTTCTTAAGAAGAATAATGAGCTCACGCTTAAAATTGTGGGAAAAGCGTGCCATAAAGAGAATCAAAAAGAAGAGCAATTTTTTCATTGGTCTAAATGCCTTATAATATTAAAAAAATCTCATACTGTGCCGAAAGGAGAGTATGTTAAAATTCTTACTCCTTATCGGAACCTTTTGTCTAATTAATAATACTTGGGCCCGTAGCTTAGAAGAAATTAAGAAAAGCCGCGTACTCTACATTTTGACCAGAAATGCTCCTACGACTTATTTCATTGATAGAGACGCTCAAGCGGCCGGTATGGATTTCGAACTGGGTGTCGAACTAGCGAAGAAGATTGGTGTTGTTCCCAAGTTTATAGTTAAAGATTCTGTCGGTGACATTATCACTTCCTTGCGTGGAGGGGAAGGAGATGTGGCCATTGCAGGTTTGACTAAGACAGAGGGACGCTCAAATGAATTTATCTTTTCTCGTAGCTATCAAGATATAAAGCAACAATTAGTTTGTAATAAGAAATTTATCTTAAGGGATCTGAGTAAGAGGAAGAATCTTAAAAGACTTGAAAAAGTCGAAATTCTAGTGACCCGAGGTTCTAGTTATGTTCAAACTCTTGAGAACCTCAAAAAATCAGGGCTAAAGATTAATTATGCCACTAGCGCTACATTGAATACCGAAGATATTCTTGGTCGTGTTTGGGAATCAAAGGTTGATTGCACACTTGCTGATTCAAATATTGTCTCTATCTTTTTAAGAACATATCCTGAGTTGAAAATTCATAAGTCCTTTGATGAAGAGGGACTGGTTATGATCTTTCCAAAAGACCATAGAGAGCTCAAAGAGGAGTCTGATAAGCTTGTTGAGAACTTAAAGAAGGTCGGCGCTCTCGAAAAGATAGAACATCGCTACTATGGGCATATTAGTAACTTTGATTATTATGACTATAAAGTATTTAAAAAGAGAATTAAGACTCGTTTAAAGAAGTATAAGCGTTTATTTCAAAAGGCGGGAAAGAAATACGGAGTAGATTGGAGACTTTTGGCCAGTGTTTCCTATCAAGAAAGTCATTGGAACCCTAAGGCGAAAAGTCCTACTGGAGTTCGTGGAATGATGATGCTAACAAGAGCGACTGCCAAGCAGATGAAAGTTCGTAATCGACTCAATCCGGCCGAGAGTATTTTTGGTGGTGCTCATTATCTCTCACTTCTTATCAAGAGAGTCCCACCCTATATCTCCAAATCTGATCGCGTCTGGATGGCCTTGGCCGCCTACAATGTTGGGTATTATCATATGCGTGATGCCAGAAGTATTGCGATTTGGAAGGAGTTAAATCCTAATTATTGGAAGGATGTGAAAAGATCGCTGCCATATCTTTCAAAGAAGTCATATTTTAAAAAGCTTCCTTATGGTTATGCTAGAGGGAATGAGCCTGTTATATATGTGGAGAGAATTAGGCGCTACTATGATTTACTTAAAAAGCAATATCCCTAGGCCAATTTCTTCTTGATCTCTCTTAGCTTATTTTCTTTCTTGGCCATGACATCATCGATATACTCGGCCAGGGCCTTCTTGAGATAGGGGACAAACTCACTATCATTACATTCACTCATACTAAAAAGCTCCATGTAGAGTTCGTGAATATCCTTTGGGACGGAGAGTGTGATTGTATTCTCATTGAGTTGATCTTCTAGAGCTTCTCTGACAACACCACTTAATTTTAGACCGCGTTTAGAGATTTCTTCGTGATAGTGCTTTGGGATAATAACATTAACACGCTTCATTTCATTCTTATCGCTCATATAATCTCCTATGTGTCATATCTTATCGGAAGTGTGTATAACTATATTAATTAATCTTTAAGTTGTTGAATATATTGAGTGTGCAAACACATATTGGCAATTTTTTGATATCGAGTTTATTGGGCTCTTGGGCCATTTTTAGCTATAAGTGTGTGTAAATTATAAAATATATGTATAAAATTGAAAAAAATACACACTTTATTTTCATCTCATTCATAATGAATTCATCCCAAGCCAACAATGGAGAAGTCAATGAGAGATCGTCAAAAGTTTTTAAGTATTACATTTTCTAAGTTTTGTATGGATTGTGCTCAGGTTAATAATGTGACACTTGAGGAGATGGTACAGTGTCTAAGCCTTGGTTCAATTTATAAACTCGGAGATGGTCAGCTTAGCTTTAGATTGAACTCGATAGAGGTTATTACATGTTCTGAGGCCAGTGTTGCCAGATCAGTTATACGCCACAAAGAAAGCGTCCATCATCTGCTCTATAAGAGTCAGGAGCAGATGAGCTCATACGAATATGCCATGGTTGCCTAACCAAAGATAAGACCCAGGGATTGGGTCTTTTTTATTGCATGAAGTTCATTCTCCGCTAAAATAAATAGTATTGAAATACACATAGAAAATACGGAGATTCCTGGTGGGCTTAAAATTAAGTTTGTTAATGCTTTCTATATTCTTATTTAATAATCTCTTTGCCAGCGGTTTTGCTGGTAAGGTTACCAAAGTGAGAGGGAGTGTTTATAAACTCTATCCTGACACTGGAGAGCAGGAATTTCTAAAACAAGATTCACTTGTTAAAAGCGGGGACTTGATTATCACGGCCCAGAAATCATTTCTTAAAATGCAGATGAGTGATCAAACTTCAATCTCTCTCGGTGCAAATACAACCTTCAAAATTAAAGAGTTTATTAATGATGCTAATAAGAGAAGAACTATCTTTAATTTAGTACATGGTAAAATTCGCGCCAAAATTAATCAGAAAGTTAAAGAGGGCCAAGAGGTCTCTTTTGGAAGCCGTAGCGTTGCCGTTGGAGTAAGAGGAACCGAGTTTCTATCTAATGCTTATAAGATTAAGAGTGGTCCTGTTTCTGACGTGGCCCTATTAGAGGGGAAGCTTGAGGCCGATGTTATTGGGGTAAAAAAGGTTTCTCTCGCTCCACAGAGTGCCCTTAATTCCAATGCTATCAAACAATCTAAGGGTGTAATCTCATTAACGAAGAAAAGTAGTGAGGCCCTTCTTGCTCAATCAGAGGCCATGTTGCCACAGATGCAAAGCTTTGATGGAGAATTTATTGATTTAAATAAGACCATAGAAAATGAACTTCTAAGGCCTTCGCAAGATCAGGTGAATACGGATAAGAATAAAGGGATGTCTAGTTCATCTGGACCCTCTGTTGGCATTGGCGCTCCTTCTTTAGTGCCAGCTGTTTTGCCCGTACCAATTCCCGTTGGGGTTGGAGTTGCTGCGGCAAAAAAGAAGAGCGAGAAAGAGGCCCCAGTGAGTTCTGTTAAAATTGTTGAAACAGAGGATAAGCTTAAAAATCTCCCATGGGATATTAAAGATGCCCTGACGAGAAGGGATGAGTTAAGAAAAGAGAATAAGTGTTTTTATTGGATATATAAGTCGTTGCCAGGTCGCTCACATTTAGAAAGATTTAGAAGAGAGCGCGATTGTGATGAGTTTAGGAATGAGTTATGATCAGATTTTTTAATATTCTATTGTGCCTATTTATAGTAGCAGGAATAACTTCATGTGGTTCTTCAGAAATTATTCCCACTACTGATATATGTTCTATCGTTAAGCACCCAAAGGATTTGATCTATCAGGTTAAGATTAACGATCAAAAGATCAATTCAAGATGGTATCTAAAACACGATGCCCTTGAAATTACCAAGGCCTTGGCAAAGCAAAACAAGTGTATGCCTTAGCTGGCCTTTGTGTCTTCCCTTTTCTCGAGGATTTGCTCAAGAGATGGTCTTAGGTTTGAATAATTCTCATGGCTGTGACCAATAGTGATTTGCTCAATTTGATCAAAGCTTTTAAAGTCTTCAGACTCAAATGAGTAGAGGGCAGGTACACCTCTTATTTTGAAGATTTCTGCCATATGGGGAGCATCATCTAAACTTACTTCAAAGAACTCCAGTTGACCTTTATACTCGGCCACGGCCTCTTTAAAAATTGGGTCGAAGACACGACAATGTGGACAAGCTGATTTCGTAAATTTCACAAGTTTCTTCATAATGATCTCCTTTCCTTGATCTTTCTCTATTATGGGGGAGTGTACTTTCTTTCTCCAATCGATTCCCCCTATGTCTAGATAAGTGAAATTTATGACCCTTGAGTTACGGCAAATTAGAGGCATAATAGATATTGAAGGAGTATCTATGCGAAATATGGTCCATGAGATGAACCAATTATTTATTAATAGCGATATCAATAACAAACTGATTCTGATGGGAGTCATTTTTGTCATTCTCTTTGTTTTAAGACTGCTCATTGGTGGGGCGTTAAAGAATGCGAGTAAGATGGCAGTTGATAAGAAGAGACGTTACTTAGTAAATCTCAATAGTCTTTTGACCTTTCTTTTTATAAGTTCACTCTTTCTCATATGGACTGAAGAGTTAAGGTCCCTGGTTTTCTCTTTAACAGCAATTTTGGTAGCTCTTGTTATTGCAACA
>NZ_AUNJ01000476.1 GCF_000447775.1 Bacteriovorax sp. DB6_IX | reverse complement strand
TTGGTGTTGCGAAGTAATACAATAATCAAAAGATATCTTGAGAAGGGACCTTAAATAGGTCCCTTTTTTTATTCATATTCCTTAACACCCCCTAGATTTTTCCCAAATAGAAATAGATAATAAGTAGGATGTTTAAACTTGATAGAGTTAAAAGATATTACACTTTCACACTTCCCGTTATCTTACTGGCGTTTCTCTTGTTGCTATTTTCGCCACTCGTCTTGGAAGTCATCATTCCTTATCTCTTAGTTTATACATTTGCTGTTTTCTTGGAGCACCCGAATATTAATACGTATCGAGAAAATCCTAGAAAGCGACTGGCCTTTGTGTCCTTTGTCTTCTCTCTTTGGAATACAGTAAATCTAAAGCTACCAGAGAATATAAAATATCGAGAAAAAATCCTTACACACTCTGCTGGAATTATTGTTTCACTGGTGTTGCTACTTCTAGACTTTTCTTTGGTAAAGCTCTTGGCAATAGTATTGGGAGTTGTAACATTTGAATTAGTTTTTTATCTGTATATTAAACTAAGTCATGAAGATGAGCTTTAAACTCATTGAGAGATGTTGATCTTAGAAATCTTCCTCTGACAGTTTCATGATCGGGAAAGTCGTCGAAGAGATATCGAGAGAAGGACTTGAATCTCTTTAGGATATTAATATCTTCAACATTTTCTTTTCGATATTCTTTTTCTAGTTCGTAGAAATAAATATCTAAACCACGTCTTCTTTCTTCGAGAAGGAATTCTTCGCTTAGGAAGTCTGGATTATTTCTGTGTTCGTAATAAGTTGTTGCAAGCCAAGGTGTTTTTAGTGCACCTCTTCCCATCATGATGGCGTATGGGTCACATTCGTCAAATATTCTGACAATATCTTCAACAGTCCAGATATCACCATTGCCAATGATTGGAATTGAACATGCTTTAACTGCTTTTTTGATATACTCCCAATCAGCCGTTCCCTGATAGAGTTGATCTCTCGTTCTTGCATGGAGAGTGATGGCATCAACGCCTTCATCTTCAAACATCTTAAGAAGATCGAAGAAAAGCTTATCGTCTCGATAACCAATTCTAATTTTTACAGTAAATATACGATCGAAGGATTCACGAATTGTTTTGATAATTGGTTTTAATGTTTCAATATCACTTAAGAGAAACGCCCCACCTCTATGAGCATTAACCTTCTTTGATGGACACCCTAAGTTGAGATCGAGGTGCTCAAAGCCCTGAGCATTGATAATATCTACAACTGGTTTTGTTTGGGCCCTAGCAGAAGTGAGGATTTGATAAGAAGTTTTATCTCGTAAGGATTTCTTTTCAAGTGCCCCGTGGCCATAGTGTTTGAGGATGGCCTTTTCTTGAATATTTCCAACTGTTGGGACACGGTAAAAATCAGTACTAAAGTAGTCCCATTCAGAAAAGGCACGAGAAATCGCGAGACGATATGGCCCATCAGTAACTCCCTCCATTGGAGCGAAGAGTAGTGAATGTTTCTTAAATGGCAGATTTTTCACGAGGCTCTTTATAGACTAGATGCGCCAAACTGGCCATCTTTTTGAAAGCTGTGTAGAAACTCTTCATGACTAAAATTGCAAAGAGAATCTCAATTGTTATACCTTTCAAAATAGATGAACAGGGTCTTTCTCTCTACGTTCAACTAAGAAGAGAAGATGGTCCTCTCGATGGTCTCTGGGAGTTTCCTGGGGGTAAGATTGAAATAGGTGAAGCTCCGGAATTTTCAGCACTTAGAGAGTTTGAAGAAGAGGTTGGTCTTAAATTAGGGCCAGAGGATCTGACTCATTTCTCTACCTATGATTTTGCTTACGAAGATCGCTCTCTAGTCTTTTTTATTTATACTCTCGACCTAAATAAAAAGTCTGATATGAAACATGGTCTGAGCGAGCAAAAGATTACTTGGGAAAGTGCGAAAAATGATGTAGAAAGTGCCAATATCCCAGAAGCAAATAAGCATTTTTTAATGCAATTTATTGAGTTTAAAAAGTCTCAGCTAGGAATGAATTAAATATGAATTACATAATGGAAATGGCCCAATTCTTTCTCTTATCACTAGGGTTTGGCGTTTTTATTTTTGCTCCAGTTGCAAAGTCTGAAATGACTGGAGGTGGTTTTCAAAAATTATTAACAACGGTTTGTCTTGTTTCGCTATTTATTGCACAGATTTGTCATGTGATTGGCGGAAAGTCGGCAACAGACCTTCACAGTATTGTTCTCTATATTTCAATGGTTTCGATGTTATTCCATCGTCAACTTCATGAAACTTTTGACAAGAAAAATGCCGCTCTTTGGATTATGTATAGTATTCCGGCCCTGTTAACTTTTGTGGCCTTCTATACTTTCTTGAATTCTTCGATTGGTAATTACTTCTTTATTTTATCTTCAGCTCTGTATTTAGGGGCGATCACATATGCCATGATCCTTGGTCACTGGTACCTAGTCACACCAAAGTTAAGCGAGAGACCTTTAAAAATTGCTCTTATCTTCACTTGGATTCTCTTTGCTCCAAAGCTTATCTGGAGCGGAATTGAAGTTGTTGGCGCAGGGGAATATCTTGAGCTTGGAACTCGTCTTGGTGGGGGTTATGCCTTTAACTGGTTAATGGTTTCGATGCGTGGTCTTTGGGGATATTTAGTAATTATTGTTATGTCGATTTTTGGTTGGAAGTTAGTTGCAATGAGAAGTATTCAAAGCGCAACGGGGATCTTCTATGCCATGACAATTTTCGTCTTTATTGGCGAAATGATTTCAAGTTTTCTCTTCTTTAAATACGGGTTGTTAATATGATGGAAATTACTTTAACTTGTCCAGAGTGTGGTTCAGGTATTTCTTTTACACCAACAGAGGGTGCTAAAGAGGCAGAATGCCAGGTTTGTGAACATAAAGAACCTGTCACATTCACACCAGATCATTTTGAAGGGAAACTTAAAGACTGTCCTTCATGTGAGAGAAAAGATTTTTATAAGCAGAAAGACTTCAATAGAAAGATAGGTGTTCTTCTCTTTGTTATCGCTGCGATTTTGACACTTTATATGGCAACAACTCAGTACGCTATGTATTCAGTTGCTCCATTTATTATTCTCTACGTTTTTGACTTCATTCTTTTTAGAAGATTGAGTCAGGTTGCTATTTGTTATAAGTGTAATGCCATCTTTAGAAATATATCTAATATGGATGAAATTTATGACTTCAACCATGAGATGAATGATGAATTGTATACTCTGATCATGACTTCAAAGGTGAACAGTTAGATCATCACTAAGTATTTGAAAGTACATGTTAGATAGACTAAAAGCTTGATTTATTGTAAAATATAGATAAATTTAATTGGTTTAAATGATCAATTAGATTCAACTTAACAAGGAAACTCAAAATAGAACCTCCGCTTAAATTCTTAGAAACTATCATCTTTAAAAATTTATTAAATATTTTCTCTGAGAGGATCTCATGGAGATAGACAGTATTGAGATTTTCTCATTAGCGCTTTGTTTTATTCTCTCTGGATTCTTTTCTGGCTCTGAAGCTGTTCTTCTCTCTATCGGGCACGATAGAGCAAAGCAACTTATTGAAGAAGGTGGAGCTAAAGGTAATGCCTTGGCCTTTATGGTTGAGAGACCTAGTGAGATTCTTACGACAATCCTCGTTGGAAATAACGTCGTAAATATTTTTGCCTCATCTTTAACAACTGTTGTTGCCCAGAGATTCTTTGCAAGTGATGCTATTGGTATCGCTGTCGGTATCACAACATTTATCATTCTGATTTTTGGTGAGATTATTCCAAAGACATTTGCTAGAACTCACGCAGAGAGTTTATCACTATTTGTAATTAGAGTTCTTCAAGTTTTCTACTTCTCTCTTTATCCAATTATTAAATTCATGGTTTGGGTAATCCATACTGTACTGGGTGAGAATGCTCAGCTTACAGGTCGCCTTGTCACAAGAGATGACATTGAGTACATGATTAATAAGGCGGAAAAAGAAAATACGATGGATTCAAAGCAAATTGATATGCTTAACTCGATCTTGGAATTTCCAAAGATTAAAGTTAAGGACATCATGATTCCTCGCCAGCAGGTAAAGTATATTCAGGCGAATTCTAACTACAGTGAAGTTATCGATGTCGTTAGTGCCGATACTCACAGCCGTTATCCTGTTTGTGATGGTGAGCTTGAAAATATGAAGGGATTTCTGCATGTTAAATCTCTGGCCTTTGTTAAGAAAGAAAACTTCAGTCTTCTAAATCATATTAAAGACCCTTTCTTTGTTTATGAGCATATGAAAATCCAAGCGGTTTTTGACCATATGAATAGAAAGAAGATTCACCTTGCACTGGTTAAAGATGAGACTGGATTAATTGTTGGGATCATCACAATTGAAGATATTATTGAAGAGATTCTTGGAGAGATTCAAGATGAGCACGATATTGATGAAGAAGATGTAAGAAAAGAGTATGAAGAGAATGATCTTGAAATGGGAGTTGTTGTAGAAGGAACAATTTCACTTAGAGATCTTTATACTGAATACGATATTAAGATTCCTTTAAATGATAACTATTCAACTCTCGCGGGCTTTATTTTAGATATGCTTGGGAATAACTTCCCTGAAGCAGGACAGATTATCGTATGGGAAGGACTGAGTTTCTCTCTGGAATCTGTAGATGATTATGAAATCCGAGAAGTTAAGATTCAAGATGTGGATGGAGAAAAGCATATTTTCTCTAAGAAAGAAGCCACTGAAGCTCAAGATCTAGATATCGAAACATCTGAAGAAATCGACGCAATCTAATAAAATTATCCTAAGGATTGAGAAAGCCATAAACTTGTGCTGTAAAATCCTTAGGTATCCATACTTCCAGATTAAATTCACCTAAATCACATTCAAGTGGAACTTTCATTACGGCACAGTTTTTAAAGTAAGAGTATTCCTTTCCTAATATAGAAATCTTTTCTGTAGGAAAACTATCATACGGATGAGTGAGGTAATCATGAATCTTAACAGATTTGAGAAGTGAATCTGGCACACGAGAAGAGATTGAGTTTAAGACTGGTGCCAGCTCTGTCTCTTTCATGGCTTCGAGAAATGGTGTGAAGAATTCCTCGCTGCCTCCAATAACAAATGAGAAAAAGGCATCTTCTAACTCAAATGTTTGAAAGTAGTTCATTTGATTGAGGAAGTTCTCAGGATCATTTTCAATTGTCAGCTCTCCACGCTTTATAATGAGCCCAGACTTAGAAAAGACATGCTTCATTGTATTGTCGACATAAGACTTGAGAAGACTCTCGATACGCAGTTCTCTTTCAATCGCATTGAGTGAGCTTATATAGTGAGATAGATCTTGCATCTCTGGCAGGTTTCTTAATCTATGAGTTTTAAGTTTTCCTTGAATATTGTCAGGAGTCGCAAATACCTGAAGTGAGTAGTTTTCACTTTTTAGTAGGGTTGATAGGAAGTTGATTTGATCTAAGAACTCGTCAGTCGGGTTATCAGACATAGCGAGATTAATAATTAGGTGCTTTGGGTTATCGAGATATTTCTGAGTAATCTCCCTTAATTCATCATGGTTTTCTCGAAGCATCGTAATACTATCAAATTTAGTTTTTTCAACAATATGAAACGCTTTATCTGTTAACATCAACTTGCCTGCCTTGAATCAACTATTTTCTTTAAGAGGGCATAGGCCCTTTTCTGTCTTGCGGCCTTGGCAATATCAAGAGAGGTTTTACCTCTAAAGTTTTTCTCCATAGGGTCATGGCCAAGAAGAATAAGGACTTTGATACAATTTGCGCTACCCACATTTGCTGCGTGCATAAGGAGAGTGTTTCCTTTTATCTTAGTTTCTGAACTGGCTCCATTGTCTAAGAGAGCTTTGACGGCTTCAGGCCTATCTGACTCGATGGCAAGAGTGAGGGCCGTCTGTCCATCTCTTCTTTTTTCATCAACATTTCTTACTTTGTGAGCTAGGTATTCAACAATTTCAGTGTGCCCCTTCATTGAGGCAATCATGAGTGGAGAAACCCCTTGAGTGTCTTTGATCTCATAGTCAGCGCCCTTTTGAATAAACTTTTTAAGTAGGGCAGTCTGTCCTTTTTCAGCTGCAATCCAACAAAGAGTTTGTCCTTTCTTATTTTTAAGGTTGGGATCAACCATTTGCTTAACAACTTTCTGCTCTTCTATTGTAAGTGGTTCACCATCTTCTGTGACAGCGTCTTCATCTTCAACAACTATGGCATCTTCATTTTGGACTTCAGTGACTCCACTGATTTCTGTATGCTGCGCAGACTGATCTTTTGCACCAGTTAGTTCTATCGTTTCTTTTTCTTCTTCCGTTTTAAGGGAGCTGACCTTCATAAGATCGGATTCATTTTCAGAATTTTCCTCTGTGGCTTGAGATTTAACCCTCATGATATCTTCTTCTTTTTCAAGAGGCTTTACATCCATCTCTGGTCTTTTAACTTGTTCTGCTTGTTGTGGCGTAATTTCTTTGCGTGTGATTTCTATCTTGTCTTCTTGTGCATTTTGAACAGGGGCTCCTTCAAGTCTTGAGTAATTTGTACTTTGAGCTTGCTCTGGAGTTTTTTCTTGAACTTCGTATTCAGATTGAACTGTTTTATCGACAGTCTTTATTTCAGCAAGACCTTTTTCTCCAATTTGTTTATCCGAAGTTTGGATATCACCCAATTCATCATTTCCAATTTTCTTATCGACAGTTCTAATTTCACCGTAATCGTCCTTGTACTCTTCTTTGTAACCATCACGGATATAATTAATTTCTTTCTTCTTAGTATAAATGGTATCAGGACTCTCTGCGGACTCCTCAGCTTTCTTTCGTTCAAGAGAGATTTCTTCTTCTGTCATCTCACTTCTTTTAAGTTTTGTGATCTCATAATCAGAGACATTTTCTGTACCAGCTTGAGATTCTGTCTTCCAAAGATCATCACTACTTCCTTCTCCCTCGAGCCCTTTGACTCTGGAGATTTCTTCTTTCATGTGATCTGTTCCACCTTGCCCTGTGACCGTTGTAGAATCAGACTTTGCCATTGGCCTATTCTGGGACTCTGCTTGGTTTGATTGAACTGAAGAGCTTGGTCTTGTTGGAAGCTCTGTCTCTTCTAGAGCAGTATGTCCTTCACTGGTCGCTCGTTGGATTTTCTCCATTTCTTGAGCGTTAACTTCCATCTCTGGTCTTTTAATTTGCTGAATTTCATTGTCGAGTAATTCTGGATTAGAACCAGAGACTCTCATGACTTCTTCTCTTTGTAGAAGTTCTGGATTACTTGCATCTGGGCGAGATTGAATCTCTTGTCTTTCAAATTCTGTTTGAGGTTCATTTGAACCTGACACTCGCATAATCTCTTCAGCTTCTTGAGCTTGAGGAGATGATCCTTCAACCCTTGTTGTATCACTTGGCATCGAGCGGGTGAACGATTCTATATCGCTATCAGCTTTTTTGATTTCATCAGGTTGGTAGCTCTCAATATTTCCCTCTGGAGTAACTCTTTTGTCTTCAGGGAGTGTGGCTATTTCATAATCAAAGCCTTCTTCCTGTGCCTTAACTTTGAGGGATTCAATATGATCAGTAATAGAGTATGGCGCAAGGTGCTCTTCGTTTTCTGGTTTAGTGATCATCTCAGCAATAGGGTTCGGGAGAATATTCTCAACCTCTTCACTTTGATTTTCGTCAGACTCTTGTTCTTTAGCTTGCTCAATAGTCTTGTCGCATACCTCGAGCTCATTTCCTTGTTCGAGACATTCTTGAATTTGATTTTGAATAGTCTCATCATCAGAGTTTTCCATCAGTTCTTTAAGCTCAGCTGGATCTAAGAATTTTACGGCCCACATGAGAGAAGAGTAGCCGTTATTGTCTTTAAGATCAGTGTCACTGCCTTTGGCCATGAGAATTTTGACGAGTAACATTTGCTTAAACTTGATGGCATGCATGAGCGGGATTCGTCCCTTGTGATCTTGCTGATTGAGATTATTGGCGAGAAGAGTGTAGAGTTGTGTGCCCTCAATAAAGCCTGATCGGGTCCCTAAATGTAGTGGTGTTCTTTGAAGTTTGTCAGTAGAGAAGATATCGGCACCTAGGAGAACGAGATGCTGAGTTATGGTATATTTACGTAAAGCAAAGCACTTATGGAGGATTGTCTCTCCATCTGAAAATTTGTCATCAATGTTTAGATCTTGATTGATTAACGATTTGATGGCCGAAAAGTCATCGTTTTCAATCGCATCTAACAAGATCTCTTCAGTTTGCTTGTCTATGGCCATTTTACTCTTCTCTTAAGTAAAATCGGCTATTTAACAGTGAACGTTTATCAGGGCATAGAGATAATTGATTGGCGGCAAGTTTTACCTTTTCATATACTAAGATTAGAATAATAAAGACGCTAAGGAGTCTAAATATGAGTACAAATGAGTCAAGAATATACCAAATTGCTGTAATCGGTGGTGGAGCTGCTGGTGTGATGTCCGTTCTTAGAGGAGTCTTAAATAATGATGAGGTACTCTTCTTTCCTGGCTCAGCAAAAGATAAGAAGAGATCAAGAGGTTTCTGGGTCGCTAAAGTTGAAAATATGCCTGGCTATCAAGGTTATAAGAAGGGAATTGAAAACCCTAATAAAGACACATTAGAGTGGATCGCTGAAAGTGAGTTCAAAGATAACCTTCATACCATTGAGAAAACAGGAGTCACTTCTGTTGAGAGAATGGCCGATGGGAACTTCAAACTAGAAGACACAAACGGTGGGATTCACTTTGCGAAGTATGTCATCCTTTGTACTGGAATTATGGATGTTCAGCCTCACTTTAAAGAATCGATTCAACCAATTCTTCCATATGCTAATGCTCAAACAGTAGATTACTGCTTAAGATGTGATGGTCACCATGTCCTTGATAAGCATACTTCAATCATTGGTCACACAAGCGGTGCCGCGTGGGTCGCGATTATGCTTAAGGAAAGATACAACACTCCAAGTATGTCGATTCTAACTAATGGAGAAAGACCAGACTTTAGCGATGAAGTAAAAGAGTTAATGGATCTTTATAAGATTGAAGTTTTTGATAGTGAGATCGTCGAAGTTGTTGGAGACAAGAGAGCGGGACAGCTTCACGGATATAAGTTTGCGAGTGGAAGACAAATTGAGAGTTATTTCAGTTTTGTTTCGCTAGGTACTATTGTTTACAATGAGTTAGCTAAGCAAGTTGGCGCAAATGTCGACGATAGAGGATATGTTGTAACTGATGCCAAAGGAATGACAAATATTGAAAATTTCTATGTGGCAGGTGACCTAAGAGCTGGATTTAAAAAGCAAATCTATACTGCGTGGGATATGGCCGTTGACAGTCTGGATGATATTAATCGTAAGATAAGAGCTGAAAAAAGAGCGAAGCTTCTTGCACAGAAGCGAGGTTCGTAAAATCAGGAAGGCTGAGATGAAGAAAATCATTCTTATCGCATTAATGAGTTTAAGTGTTTTTGCTGGCAACCTTAGCCAGCGTTATATGGATATTAAGGAGAACCTTAACTCTGAATACGATAACTATCTCATTAATAAGTATAAGAATGTCACCGTAGTCTTTCTTCCTGGAATTCTTTCTGAAACAGCTATCGATGGGTCGAAGCAACCTATTAACTTTTCTCTCATTGTTGGTGACTATTTCAAAGATAGTATGGACTGGCTTAAAGAGAAGAGAATTAAGCATAAGAGAATCATAGTAGAATCTGAAGACACTGTTGATAAGAACTCAAAATATATTGCTAAAGAGCTTAAGAAAATAAAGGGAAAGATTTTCGTTATTTCACACTCAAAGGGTGGAGTAGAATTTCTTAATGTTCTCTTAGAAAATAAAGATATTAGAAAGCGAACTGTCGGGTGGGTGGCAATGCAAACACCTTTTTATGGCGCCTATATCGCAGATTTCTTTTCTCAAACAAGAGTCATTAATATTGGAACAAGATGGGTCTTCTCTTTCTTTGGAGGCAGTATCGATGGCCTAAGGTCATTGAGTCCATCTGTTCTCGTACCATTTCAAAGAGAGAACCAAGGCTATATCTCTGAGATGTTAAAGAAGGTGAAATTCCTACAGTATGTCTCTTATATTGAAAATGAGTTTGGGCCAGAGTCTCCACTTGAGTCTGTTCGTGACCTCATAACTTTAAAACGTGGACGCAATGATGGTTTGGTAGAAGTGAGTTCCGCCTATCTACCTTTTGGTAATTATATTATTGAAGAAGGTGTTGATCATCTTGCTACAGTTTTAAATTTTAAAAATGTAAGACTCTTACCTTCAGTAATTAATCGATATAAGAATTGGCGATTTGATAGAGTGGCCCATGTGAAGACCTTACTCTATCTCAATGCTGACTAGGATTTTAAGGCGCCGATTTTAACTGGGCCATCTTCTTTAAGTCTGGCGCGACAAGAAAGTCGAATCGTCTTATCTTTGACAAAGTTTTCCCCTAATTTTTCTCGGTAATCCTTTGCTATATTGTCGACAGTATTGGCCTCGATGACACTCGACTTGGCGAGGTTCTCAGCCCCCTCAAGAACGAGGATTCTACAAGAGCCACATGAGCCAGCTAGGCATCCGTGAGGAAGCTTGTGCCCCTGATTGTCCAGTGAGTCAAAAATGACATCACCTGTATCCACTTGAAATGACTTCTCCGAACCTGGAATTTCGTTTCCATCTGCATCTAATTCTACGACTGACACGGTGGGCATATTACTTTCACCTTTGATTGAGTAAAGTTCATGATGATATTTTACTACTCTTATCGGAACGTATTGAAATTACTTTAAATACGCCACGATATAAGAAAGGAGCAAGCATGTTAAGCTTTGAGAGACTTTACAAGGACGGACACGAGGAAGTGATTTTCTTTAGTGATCCAAGCTGTAACTTAAAAGTAATTGTAGCTATTCACAACACAATTCTAGGACCTGCACTTGGTGGGACAAGAATGTGGCAATATAAGTCAGAAGAGGAAGCTCTTGATGACGTTCTTAGATTATCAAAAGGTATGACATATAAGGCGGCCGTTTCTGGTCTTAACCTTGGTGGTGGAAAGGCCGTAATTATCGGTGATCCAGAAAAAGATAAGTCAGAAGCTCTTTTTAGAGCATACGGAAGATTCCTTGAATCTCTTAATGGTCGTTACATCACAGCTGAAGATGTTAACACTAGAGTTGAAGATATCGAGCATATCTTCACTGAAACATCTAACTGTGTAGGTGTTGCAGAAGTTCACGGTGGATCAGGTAACCCTTCTCCATGGACTGCAAGAGGTGTATTCAGAGGAATTCAAGCTGCTTGTCAAAAAGTATACGGAGACAAGTCTCTTAAAGGTAAGAGAGTTGCACTTCAAGGTGCCGGTTCTGTAGGTAGATTCCTAGGAGAATACCTATACAATGAAGGTGCTGAAGTAACAGTTTGTGATATTTCTGAAAAGAATATTGAACTTTTCAAAGAGAAAGTTCCAAATGCAAAAGTTGTAGGGATTGATGAGATCTATGATGTAGATTGTGACATCTATTCTCCATGTGCTCTTGGTGCAACTGTAAACGATAATACAATTGATAGACTGAAGTGTAAGATCGTAGCAGGTGCTGCAAATAACCAACTTGCTGAAGACAGACACGGTGAAATCCTTAAAGAAAAAGGAATTCTATATGCACCAGATTACCTAATCAATGCTGGTGGACTTATGAACGTATCTATTGAATTCGAAGGTTGGTCAGAAGACAAAGCTGTTAGAATGGTAGATTCAATCTTTGATACAACTCTAGATGTATTCAGAATTTCTGATGAGCAAAACATTCCAGTTAATAAAGCGACTGATGTTCTTGCTGAGTCTAGAATTGAAGCAATTAAGAATATCAAAGGAAAATACCTTGGTAATCTTCCACATAGATTTCCAGGAAGAAAAACTCGTCACTAAGATCAGTTCATTTTCTAAATATAAAAGGGGCCTTTTTTGGCCCTTTTTTTATGCAGCATTCTCATTTAAGATTAAGTAGTGAAAGCTTCACTTATCAAGATAATGACATTCGCCCTTGTGACTTTTTCTGCTAATAGTACGATTAAGATCTACACAACTCAGATTGAACAGATCAACACTCCTGATCAATCGAGTCAATACAATAGCTTCCTTAGAAAAGTTGAAAGGGAGACACCATTTAAATTTGCCGTCGAATTTCTCCCAATGAATCGTGGGATGAGAGGTTTTGAGAAAAACCCTGGTAGTTGTATTTTTCCATTTTCAAAAGGTGAGGGAGTTAATACTCCACAACATATGGTTCTATCGTCTCCTATTGGAACGATTGAACTTTTTGCGATTACCCCTAAGAATAAGAAGGTCATTTCTTCTCAAGATTTCTTGAAGAAAAAAAGAGTTGCTGTGCGATCTCTTTATGAAGAGGGAATGAACAAGTCAGACAATATCGAATACTACTTTGTCTCTAGTGAGAAACAGCTCTTTCTTATGCTTGAAAAGGGGAGAGTTGATTATATTCTTGCCAGTGTTCCAGATATTTTCCTGAGCTTCAAAGGCGGAGAGAAGGAATTCTCTAAGAAATTTCATTTTGATAAGAAGCTAGTTGCTCAAGAGCTTCATGAATATATGGCCTGTCATAAAGAAAATAAACACGCTAGCAAGCTATTTAAGTACATGAAATCACTTTAATTCATACCTCGTTTCTCAAGTTATTTAGAGGCACAAACTACCTCGCTATCTTATTGCGCCTTGAGTTAATATACTGATTATGTGAAAAAACTAGCGCTATTGCTCACATTTCTATTCTCGACACACTCTCATGCAATTGAATTTGAAGATGCGGTTTTCCCTGAGTTGGCCACTTCATCTCGAGCCTTAGCTATGGGAAATGCTTTCATTAGTAAGGTCGATGACTCTTCGGCGGCTTTTTATAACCCTGCCGGTTTAGGAACTGTACGATTTACCCATCTCCATATCTCCAATTTTCAGTTGGAGACAAATAAGGGGTGGTTGAATTCTGCAACAAGTGGAAAGACAACTGATGCGCTAACAAAGTTTCCAAAGGCTTTCTCACTTGATGGGACAAGGGAGCTTCTACTTGATCACAAGGGAAAATTGTCTCATTCAAGATTTCAAGTTCTTCCAAATTTTACGACAAGATATTTCACACTAGGTTATCTCTTTGCTTTTCAACAAAGGGCGATGATTGGCCAAGAGACGGGTGCTCAGTTTGAGTATGCTCAACGTCGTGATCACGGTCCATACATGGGTTTAAACCTATCACTCTTTGGTGGTGTCTTTAAGGCCGGAGTTACTGCAACTCTACTTAATCGTAAAGAAGCCATTGGGACGGCCGATCCAAATGTGACAATCAAGCTTGAAGATAGTGACTATGATCAAGGATCAATGTTCCTTTTAAATACTGGTCTTAAGTTAACTCTTCCAGTTTCATTCTTGCCAACATTTTCGATTGTTTCTCATAACTCTGCTCAACAAGACTTTTCTAAAACAAAGGGAAGTGCCAGAGCACCAGATGGAATCAAGAATACAATTGATGCTGGCTTCTCTGTGACTCCACAGATTGGAAAAGTGGTTAGAGTTCATTTTGAAGCAAATATGAAAGATATTACAAATCTCTATCCTGATGTTGCCTCAAGCCGTAAGTTCCTTGCTGGACTTGAGTTGGATATTGCGAGAACTTTCTTTATGAGGGTTGGTTACGGTGATGGTTTCGGTTCCGGTGGAATTGGAATTAAGACTCGTAAGCTAGAATTTGACCTCACAACATACGCTGTTGACACGACGACCAATGAATTTCGAGGAAAAGAGGATCGTCGCTTCGTTATTGGCTTCTCTTCCGGATTTTAATAAATCACAACCCGTTGAAATTACACACTCGATATTGCGTCGCATATCCACGCATATCGTTTAAATTGATAGACTTTCGCGAATAATAATACGAGGAAGAGATTATGTTAGATAAGACAAAGGGAAAGTCTATGAATAAAAGTCGCGAGAAAGTGATTGAAAAGAAAATGAAGATCGCTAAGAAGCACGATCTTTCAAAAGAAGATCTCGTTGGAATGCTAAGAAATGTTTTTGTATCTAGAAAACTTGATGATGCAGAAATTACTATGAAGAAGCAATCAAAGGCATTCTTTCAAATTTCTGGTGCAGGTCACGAAGGTGTTCTTACTGCAGCGGCAAAAGTCTTAAAGCCAGCTCATGACTGGTTTATCCCTTACTATAGAGATAGAGCTCTTTGTACAGGTTTAGGAGTAACTCCATACGAAATGCTATGTCAGGCCAATGGTAACATTGGTGATACAGCAACTCATGGACGTCAGATGCCTGCACACTGGGGTAATGTAAAATTAAATATTGTTCAAAAGTCATCTTGTACAGGAACACAATTTCTACAAGCATGTGGTGTTGCTGAGACTGGTTTATATCTTGAAAGAATGAATGAAGAGCACGGGGTAGATGTTTCTGAGTTTATTCTTAATGAGAATGAAGTTGTTTATACTTCTTGTGGAGATGGAACAACGTCTCAAGGTGAATTCTGGGAAGGTTTAACAACAGCTTCTGTTAACAAACTTCCAGTTCTTTTCCACGTTGAAGATAATGGTTACGCTATTTCAACTCCTACCTTTGTTCAAACTCCAGGTGGATCAATCTCAAAAGCTCTAGATGATTTCCCAGGGCTAAAAGTGATAGAGTGTGATGGAAACTGTCCAATCGAATCTTATGAAGCTTTCGCAAAAGCAGCAAAGCATATTAGAGCAGGTAAGGGTCCAGTTCTTCTACACTCACATGTTACGAGACCATATTCTCACTCTCTTTCTGATGATCAGTCTATGTATAGAACTGAAGCAGAACTTAAAAAAGAAAAAGAAGACGATGTATTTAATTCATATCCAAAAACGCTAATTGAAGCTGGAATTATGACTGAAAAAGAAGTTAACGATCTTCTAGAAGAAGTTAGCTCTGAAGTTAGAAAAGCAATGCAAGAAGCGATTGATACTCCTTGGCCAAAAGCTGAGGATGCTCTTGATCACCTTTACTCACACGATGTTGATATGACATCTTCTGATTTTGAAACAGAAGGAACATTTGAGGGAAAAGATGATATTCCTATGGCATCGGCGATTAATGCCGTTCTTAGATCAGAGTTCTCTAGAAATCCACTTCTAAGAATGTTTGGTGAAGACGTTGCTGACTTCTCTCAACTTGAAAAACTTGATAACCCAGACCTAAAAGGTAAGGGGGGAGTATTTAAAGTTTCTTCAGGTGTTCAAAGAGAATCTAAGGAAGGACAAGTTTTTAACTCACCTCTTGCGGAAGCAAATATCATTGGACGTGCTATCGGTATGGCCATGAGAGGATTAAAACCTGTTGTTGAGATTCAATTCTTCGATTATATCTGGACTGCATATATGCAACTAAAGAACGAGATGGCGACTACTCGTTACCGTTCTGGTGGAGACTTTAAATGTCCAATGGTTGTTAGAGTTCCAATTGGTGGTTACCTAAGAGGTGGATCTATTTACCACTCTCAGTGTGGAGAGTCTCTCTTTACTCACGTACCAGGAATTAGAGTGGCGTTCCCATCAAATGCTGCTGATGCTGCGGGACTTTTAAGAACTGCAATCAGAGGTGATGATCCAGTTATGTTCCTTGAGCATAAGCACCTTTATTACCAAGGTTATAATAGAACAGCTGATCCAGGTGAGGAGTATATGATCCCATTTGGAAAAGCGAGAATTGCAAAAGAAGGTTCTGACGTTACAATTGTTGCATGGGGAGCACTTGTTCAAAAATCAATTGATGCTGCTAAGAAGATCGAGTCTGAAACTGGAAAGTCTGTTGAGGTAATTGACCTTAGAACACTTGCACCATTTGATATGGAAGCTATTAAGACTTCTCTTGCTAAAACAAATAGACTCATCGTTTGTCATGAAGAAACTAAGACTTCTGGATTTGCAGGAGAGATTGCAGCAAGAGTTAATGAAGAGTGTTTCGAGTCTCTAGATGCTCCAATTCTAAGAGTGGCAGCAAAAGATAGCCACGTTGCTTACTGTCCTATCCAAGAGGATTATATTCTTCCTCAGGTTGATGATGTCTACAATCAGATTAAAACAATCTTAAACTACTAAAGAAGAGGGTGGATAATTCCACCCTTTTTTATATCTAATTATGATGAAATTAGAAAAGAGTTGGAACGAAGTTTTAAAAAGTGAGCTTGAGGCAGATTATTTTCAAGAGCTCATTAACTTTTTAGGGAAAGAGAGAGAGCAGGAAAGAGTTATTTATCCTCAGGAAAATGATATTTTCAGTGCTTTTAATGAAACTCCATTTGATAAGGTAAAAGTTGTTCTAATTGGACAAGACCCTTATCACGGTCCTGATCAGGCACATGGCATGAGCTTCTCTGTTAAGCCTGGAGTAAAAATTCCACCATCCTTAAGAAATATTTATAAAGAACTTCATGAAGATCTTGGAGTTGAAATTCCTGAACATGGTTTTCTCTTAAATTGGGCGAGAGAAGGTGTGCTACTTTTGAATGCATGCCTAACGGTTGAACAAGGAAAAGCTGGTTCTCATCATAAGAAAGGTTGGGAGAAGTTTACAGATAAAGTTATTGAAGTTTTAAATGAAGAAAAAGAGAATCTTGTCTTTATTCTTTGGGGCTCTCCTGCTCAGAAGAAAGCAAAGAAAGTCGATGAGTCTCGACATCATGTCATTAAGTCAGTTCATCCTTCGCCTCTTTCATCTTATCGAGGTTTCTTTGGAAGTAAGCCCTTTTCACAGACAAATGGATATCTAAAGTCACAAGGAATAACAGAAATTAATTGGGAGCTCCCTCTTTCAATAGATGAAGTGATGGATGCACAAAATTCCTAAACACAAATAGATTGTCTTACGATTAATTATCATTGCACATAATAGCATAAGCCAGCTGACTTGAGTCAGTAGGGGACTTGCTATTTTGTCGACTAATGTAATGATATTCGCAAAAGCAATAATGATCCATTCCGAAAAATTAAAGAGTTTAATGAAGATTAGATTTAGAAATGTAAGTGGATAGAAGAGCGTAAAAATCCATGTCAGAGCTGGACTAAAAATTAACGAAAGTGGAGTTATTTCTTGATGTGAGATATAGGCCATCATTACCTGAGCACTGAAGAAAAGGCATGAAAGACTTACCGTGGAGATCTCCTTACTTAAAAAGATGAGACCAAGAAAGAGACAGCTATAGGCAAAACTTAAGTGACTATGTTGAAAAGTACCAAAGGCAATATCGACTATGAGAAAAATCAAGAACACTTGAGTCTTAGAAAAGTAATTCGACACTTGTTTATTTCCTAAGAATAGTGAGCGCAAAAGGGCGACCCTTTTTAAAGAGTAATAACCTGGCAAAAAGCAGTAGATAGATAGAGAGATTGCAAGCTCAGTAAAGTCAATATACTTAGATTGTAGCTTTCTTCTTATTAGGAAGAAGATGATAAAAATAGAGCTCAGGTGTAGACCTGAGGGGGTCAGAAGATGTAGGAGATTAAGGTTTTTCATTGCAGACTTTAGTTCCTTGGGGACGCCTCTTTTTCTTCCGGTAATAAAGCTACGATAAATATAGAAATTTTCTTTCTCTTTGAAGCTTTTTTTGACCTTGTGCGAAAGGTTGAATTTGAATGCTCTTTTTCCATAGTAATTGACGCTATTTTGAGCACTTAGAGTAAAAATGAATATTATTGAAAGAAAGAGGGTTCTTGCCATGGCCACAACATAGGTGAGGGCCTCAAAAAAATCCCTAAAAAAGTCTAAGTCTCTAATTTTATTTCTATAGTGAAAGTGATACAAAGATGACCGCATACCAAATGGAGTCGATATTTATGTCAAACCCACTAATTTCAAATGCTGTAAGAGCTACGATTGAAAGTTACTTTGTTGAAGATGATCTTTCGAGAAATCTTTATTATATCAATGCGCTTCCTAACGATATGGTGAAGTGTAAGTTAAAGCTTAAGGATAATCTTGTCCTAGCTGGACTTCCTTATTTTGTCGAAGTTTTCAGATTTCTTGGTGACGATTCAATTAATTATGATTTCTTTAAAAAGTACGAAGGGCAGTCTTTTAAGAAAGACGACAAGGTTGAAATTGAGTTTGAACTCCCTTTTAGTATTGCCCTAACAGGTGAAAGAATTGCTCTTAATCTCTTGCAACATGCTTCATCAATTGCAACTTATACAAATAAGTATGTGAAGAAGGCCAGTGACAAGGGTATTGCTATTCTTGATACAAGAAAGACTACCCCGGGACATAGGTCGCTAGAAAAATACGCTGTAAGAGTTGGTGGCGGATATAACCACAGACTTGGTCAGACTGACTTATGGATGGTTAAGGATAATCATAAGAACTTTTTTGGTGGTGTTAAAGAAGCTGTTGAGTTCTTTAGAAGTATGAAAGGTTTTTATACTCCTATCGAAGTTGAAGTTCACGATATTAACGAGTTCGATCAAGTTCTCGCTATGGGTGTTAAGCATATGATGCTTGATAATTTTTCACCTGAAGATATTAGAAAGGTCATTAAGAAGAAGCCTACTGATGTAACAATTGAAGTTTCTGGTGGTATCAGACTTTCAACAATTGATGACTATCTTATTAAAGGAATCGATGCAATTAGCGTTGGCGCTATAACTTATGGTGCACCTCCTGTTGATATCTCATTGAAATATTCTAAAGAGTGGTAAATATGGCGGACTATCAATTTGATGTACTTGTAATTGGATGTGGGATTGCTGGCTTAAGTGCAGCAGCAAAACTTGCAGAAGCTGGTAAGTCAGTTGGTATTGTGACGCGTGAAAAAGATCCTAAGGTATCAAATACATTTTGGGCCCAAGGAGGAATTATATATCCAAGTGCTTCGGATGAAACACTAAAGGATGATATCCAAAAAGCTTCTTGTGAAACATCAAGTCCTGAGGCCATTGATCGACTTCAAAGATTTGGTCAAGAGGCCGTTGATGATCTTCTCATTAATAAGGCCCAAACAAACTTTGCCCGTGGAAAGAATGATGATCTTCTCTATACAAAAGAAGCCGCTCATTCTATTGATAGAATCCTTTATAAAGGAGACTTCACTGGAAAAGAGATTCAAATCTCTCTACTAAACTATCTAAAAGAAAGCGAAAGATTTCCAAACGTTAAATTTCTACAAAGTCATACGGCAATCGATCTTCTAACTCCTCAACACCAAGGTGTGAGTATCACTCAACGTTATGAGGAGAATAAAGTTGTTGGAGCTTACTTATTTAATCAAGAAAGTGGAGAAGTTTATAAGGCCATCGCAAAGATGACAATTCTTGCGACTGGTGGAATTGGTGCTCTCTATCTTCACCATTCTAATGCAGAAGGTGCAAGAGGTGATGGACAGGCCATGGCCAAAAGAGCTGGAGCTTCGATTATTGATATGGAATTTATTCAATTCCACCCAACAACATTCTATGATAGTTCTGCTCACAGAAGATTCTTAATCTCTGAAGCCGTAAGAGGAGAAGGAGGTGTCCTGATCAACTCTGAAGGTAAGAGATTTATGGAAAAGTATCACCCTGACTTAGAACTTGCCCCTAGAGATGTTGTGGCCAGGGCCATCGTTGAAGAAACGATTGAAACACATCATGAATGTGTTTATCTCGATATCACTCATAAAGATCCGACTTGGATCAAAGAAAGATTCCCAACAATTTATAATCACTGTAAATCTAAGGGAATTGATATTACAACTCAGCCTATCCCAGTTGTTCCTGCAGCTCACTATACTTGTGGTGGTGTTAAGGTCGATATGGAAGGAAGAACGAGTCTCAAAAATCTTTACGCAGTTGGCGAAGTTTCATGTACTGGCTTACATGGAGCAAATCGTCTGGCCTCGACTTCTCTACTTGAGGGGTTAACTTGGGGTTACCTCAGTGCAAAGAGTATTCTTAAAGAGCTAGATAAGATTGAAGTTTATTCACCTCTTAATATTAAGAACTGGCGAGATGGTCATGAAGATTTAGATAAGGCCCTTGTTAGTCAGGATTGGATGAGCTTAAAGCAAACAATGTGGAATTATGTTGGCTTAAATCGAACAACGAATAGACTAAAAAGAGCTGAAGCCATGTTCAAAGAAATGAGTGATGAAATTACTCGCTTCTATAAAAGGTGTCGCCTGACTGACAGTCTTATTGGTTTGAGAAATGCTGTTGAAGTGGCCACTATTGTTCAAAACTCTTCAAGTCGAAATAGCGAATCTATTGGTTGCTTCTATCGTAAAGATTAAGCCCACCAAGTCATTAATTCATATTAGTAAGAAATGGTAAAACCCAATCCAAAACTTCTCTCGAACTCAAGATGTTTGTAGTTAACATCAATATAACTGCGAGGTGTAACTTCATAATATCCTCCTCTGGATTTTGTCTGTGGTAGTGGGATACTTAAATTAAGGTCTTCCCTGACCGAGTAAAAAAGTTCTTCAGCTTTGCTACTTGGCGTCCTGCCAGAAGACTTGTTATATTTTCCTTTTGCCCAACATTCGCTGGCGAAAAAGTGAGAGAGTATAAAGAGTAAGAAATAAAATCTCATTAAATCGTCCTTTCCACCTTGTCTTTAGAAGAAATGAGGCCGGAGCCGAAGCTCCTGCCCTTGAAGGTGTGATAGAGATTTCCTAGAGAGAATATCCATTTTCTTCAATAGGTCAGATATGTAGACTTCTGGCATAGAGTTGCCTCTGGCATGTATTTTCCATGAAGTCTGTGAGCCAAATATATTGCCAGTAAATTTATTTTCTTATGCTGCTGATTTGAGAAAGTTCACCAAAGATGTTCCCCATTGGTTTGGTGATTCCTCTTCCACCCTTTGTTCTGTTTCGATAAGAAGCTCTTCTGCTTCTTGCCACGAGTTAGGTAGAGGGCAGATACAGTTTTCTTGTCTGTTAGCTGCCTTGTTCAGAAGAAACTGAGTTTTTACGTCAAATCTTCCGTGGTTGAATGAGTTATCTTTAATAGTCGAAAACTCCCAATTGCAATTTTCAAACACTGTCGTTTCAAATTTGCAATGCAAGATATGAGAGAATTCAAATTTGCAATCAATAAACTTGCAACCGATGAAGATGCAATTTTCTAATCTTGTTCCAAAGAACACACAAGACTTAAAGGTAACACCAGTAAATGTTGTTAGAGAGAAGAGAGAACCAGAAATTGTTAACCCCTCTAAATCATTAGCCTTAATAACTTCATTTTCTACAACTTCGTACTTGGCCTGATCTAGTTGAGCTTCGAAGACTGGATTGATAAAGCGAGTTAGTGTTTTCATGTGTTACCCCTAAGTCCTGCATGTGGTGAGCCTGTTGTTGCAAGCTCAAACACAGAATATAATATCTGACTCATTGCGTCAAGCAATAAAATTGCATAAAGAAATTAATTTGCAATCCGATAATGATATTAAGCAGCTAGAAGGCCAAAATATAGGCTCAAAAAGGCTGTTTTTACGAGGTTTCAGCTAGTTGCGTGAGATTGCAAAATGAGAAAGGTTGAAATTTCATGCAAGGAGAATGCAATGACAGAGTTCAATCGTGAAAAATTAGAAGATTTTTTGGCCACAGTAAGGAAGTATATGCAGCTTAGAGGGCCAATGTCGCAAAAAGATCTTGCAGAACGCACGGATACTGGTGTTTCAACTATGTCTCGCTTTCTTGGAATGAAGACAGCAGATATTAATCCGCAATTAGTTGCTAAAATTGTCGCAAATCTGGAAATTCCGCTAACTGAAGTCGTTGATTTTGTCGAAGAGACATATTGGGAGCGCTTTAGAAGGCTTGTTGCATTTTATAAGGGTGATCCAGCTTCATCGTTAGATCAAACTCGGACGACAACTTCAGCGACTCAACAAACTACAACACAGGTTCCTCCTGCGTCACCGACTGCTTCAAGTGGTGATCCTTTGGAGGATGCACTTGTTGAAACATTGAGTACTGGTACAGCTCAGAGAAATGCAACAGCAAAAGTAAAAGTTGGTGGTCAAACACGAAACATTCCTTTTACTGCTGATATGGGTGGCCCAAACTCTGAAACTAACTTGAGAGATAAGTTTGCACAACTTTCTCCAAGGCAAAAAGCTTATGTCTCAGACTTTTTAAGTTTAGATATGGAAGCTAGAGATTTAATCGTTGATCTAGGTAACGACCTATTCCGTTACTTCAGACAAAAGGGAATGATTGTTTGAAAATAGTTATAACACTAATTTTCACATTAACTTTCAACTTGGCCTATGCTCTACCGAAGCAAGTCGATATTATATTTCTTGCTGCAAAGAAGACAGCGCACTTAAAAGAATTAACAAAAGATCAATTCCCAATCGTTCTAAGAGCTCTTGCGCAAAATGATGAAAAATGTCTTCCAATGGGAGATGGTTGTTTTCATCCACAACTTGGTTATATTGAGGGAAAGAGT
>NZ_AUNJ01000475.1 GCF_000447775.1 Bacteriovorax sp. DB6_IX | reverse complement strand
ACTCCTCCGTAGTGTGTCGAATATTGGGCAAAGAAGTTAACCGAAGCGGCAAGGCCAGCAGCACAGGCGGCAGCAATATTCTTTTTATAACTATTCTTCTTAATCAACTTAAGATCGAGATAGAGTATTTCATTGATAAATTTTTTAAGCATCGAAGATCGTTGCAAGAATCTTCTTCTATCCAAGGTACTATTAGTAACGTTGTAATCTTTATATCGACTAACATAGAGATTTTCTGCTTCTAGAAAATCCTTCCATTCCTTCTTTTTTTCAAGAGAGTTGTTCAAAATAAAGCTTTTAAAGTAGTAACTTAAATACTCATCACACCAAAAAAAGTGCTTTTGAACTTGATCGTGAACAGTGGAATCACTTGCTAGCTTACTAATAATCTCATCTCGATATTGCTGCAGAAGCGCTCTAAATTTCTCACACTTTTCTTGCGTATCAAGTTCTTTATTTTTTAACTTTTTTATCAGCCTATTTGCAAAGAGTTTACTCTCCCCAATGGCATCTTCCATGATCTTTTCTTTCTCACTAATTTTTTCAGAAAGTTCAAGATACTTGAGGGTCGTCGGGAACTTAAATGTCACCGTCGATTCCTCAGGTGTATGCCACCTGAAGTTATTCTTTAAATGTTGGTAGAATCTCTCTCTTTGGTGCCAACTAGCAGAACTAGAAAGAGAGGTAGGAGGAAAGAAGTATAAAGAAGTCTTAAACTCAGTCTCAGCTGAGGCATCAGATACGATAGGATAATCTAAGATCATCTCGAAACTCGTTCGATCTCTCATAGATATGACTTTGTCATGAATCCATTTATCGTCCTTGATAGACATCCGCGTTTTACTCCTTGGACAACACAGTCCTTTCACGGGAAAGTTATTAGCTTCTTGTAACTGAGATAACTTCCTCTAGGGATTCGATCCCCGATATCGTTTTTAAAAGCTCTGAATAGTCCTTAACTTCAATCTCGAAGACAAAACTTCCCTTTCTGTCTTGAGTTGATTTGGCTATAGCAGATCTAATATTTACACCTAAATTATTAATTGTTTTCGAGATAGTTGAAAGAATCCCCGGTCTATCGTGGGTAATAACACGAACATTTACAGGGTGCTTAAAGCTAAATTCAGGGTTCCATTCAACATGGATCTGTCTTCCTACATCTCCAATATCAAAGCGTGTACAGTCTCCACGGTGGATAGTAATCCCACGCCCACGAGTAATATAACCAATGATTGGATCTCCTGGAATTGGATTACAACATCTGGCCATACGAACCATAATATCATCCATACCATCTACAATAACGGCATCATCTTTATGTGACTTTCTCTTTGCTGTTTTTGTCAGCTTCGTTGAAAGCGTTTGAATTTCTTTTAGTTTATTCTTAACTTCACTTTCATCTTCAGTCTCAACACTCATTCCCGGGATAGCACTTAATACTCTATCCGCAGTGTATTTTCCTGAACCAACGTGAATAAAGACCTCGTCATCACTCTTTGCATTGATGGCATTTTTAACAAGCTCTAACTCACCTCTTTTGGTTGCAGCTTTAAGAGTTGTTCCAAATACTTTAAATGCTTTTTCTAGAGTCTCTTTACCAACCTCAATATTTCTATCTCTTTCAACTCTTAGTAGCCATGCCTTGATTTTTGACTTGGCCTTAGAAGAGCGAACGATATTAAGCCAGTCTTTATTTGGAGTCTGAGATTTACTAGTCATAATCTCAATCGTATCACCAGACTTGAGAGTGTGCTTTAAGGCAACCATACGCCCATTAACTTTAGCTCCGACACATTTATGCCCAACTTCAGTGTGAACAGCATAAGCAAAATCGAGTGGAGTCGCACCATGACGTAACTCGAAAACATCCCCAGCAGGAGTGAAGACAAAAACACCTCCAACATCAAGGTCATTCTTAACATGACTCATGAATTCAGCGTTATTATCAATACTCTGGTTAAACTCGAGAAGGTCCTTTACCCAATCAAGCTTGTTCCCACCAGTTGTGACCCCTTCTTTATATTTCCAGTGTGCAGCAACCCCACGCTCAGCAACTTCATCCATATCAGTTGTTCTAATTTGGATTTCAATTCTCTCTGCATGTGGCCCAACAACAGTCGTGTGAAGTGACTGATAGTTATTTACTTTTGGAATAGCGATATAATCCTTAAAACGACCAGGAATTGGTGTGAATGAAGAGTGAATTACACCTAGGGCCTTGTAACATTCAGTAATATTACTAACGATAACTCTAAACGCTAGAATGTCATGGATCTGTTCAAAGTCCACACCTCTCGCTGTCATCTTCTTATAAATTGAGTAGAAGTGCTTTGGCCTTCCCTTAATATCTGCTTTGACCGAATACTCAATAAGCTTGTCTTGAATAGTCGAAATCGTTTCACCAATATACGACTCTCGATCAGTTTTCTTCATCGCTACTTTTTCAGCAAGGCGATAATAAATTTCAGGGTGTAAGAATCTTAGACAAATATCCTCTAGCTCTGTTTTCACAGAGTTCATCCCCAGTCGGCTCGCAAGAGGTACATAGATATCTAATGTCTCTTGAGCAATTTTCTTTTGCTTCTCTTCCGCCATATATTGAAGAGTACGCATATTATGCATTCTATCAGCAAGCTTTACGATAATAACTCGAAGGTCTTTGGCCATGGCCACAACCATCTTTCGGAAGTTCTCGGCCTGAGATTCTTCTTTTGATTTAAATTTAATTTTCGAAATTTTCGTTAAACCAACGACAATTTGTGCAATCTCTGTTGAGAATTCTGATTCAACTTCTTCTGGTTTTACATCACAGTCTTCAACAACATCGTGTAGGAGTCCTGCAATAATAGAATCCATATCCATACGAAGTTTAATTAAAGTACCGGCAACGTTAATTGGGTGAATAATATATTCTTCACCTGACGATCTCATTTGACCTTTGTGCGCTTTCTCTGCATAGAAATAGGCCTTTCTAAGTAAGGCAAAGTCTGCATCAGGATAATAGGCTTCAACTCTCTTACAGAGTTCATCAATATTTAGGTCTCTTTCATGTGAAAAATCAATTTGCTGAAACATACTCATACTACTTTAGAATTCCTTCTACTACCCTTATTAACTCTGCGTAAGCTCTATCGAGATCATCATTAACAACACAATAATCATAATCATCTTTGCGCTGTAATTCTTTCTTGGCATTTTCTAATCTTAAGTTCAAAGAATCCTGAGTTTCAGTCCCTCTGCCCTTTAATCTCTGCTCTAAAACCTCTACCGATGGTGGAGCAATAAAAATAACGTTGGCCTTCTCTGCAAAGAAAGATTTAAAAGAATCAGTTCCTTGAACATCTAGATCAAAGAGTAAGTAGGCTCCACTCTCTAATTGTGACTCTACAAACTTCTTCCCAGTTCCATAATAGTTTCCATGAACTTTTGCCCATTCTAAGAAACCATCCTCATCTTTCATTGCGAGGAACTCTTCTTCAGATACAAAGTTGTAATGCACACCATTTTCTTCACCTTCACGAGGTGAACGCGTAGTGTAAGAAACAGATTCTAAAAGTTCAGGCTTATCTGCCTTTAACTTCTTAATCAGGGTTGATTTCCCTGTTCCAGATGGTGCGACAATAACAATAATCTTACCTTGTGCCATATATTCTCTTTTTATTCTAAATTTAAACCTTGTTCTCTAATCTTCTCTAAGTGAACTTTCATTTGAACAACACACTCCGAAACTTCCTGTAGCGTTGACTTCGAACCAGTTGTATTTGTCTCACGATTAAGCTCTTGGATTAAGAAATCAATCTGACGACCAACTTCACCACCCTTACTTAAAAGAGAATCTAGTTATTTAAATGAACTTTGATTCTATTAATCTCTTCGTGAATATCCATCTTCTCGAGATAGAAGATAATTTCCTGAACAAAACGAGGCTCATCTACAGGCATAGCTGTTTGAAATTCTTCAAACCTCTTTTGTAGTCTCTCTTTAACTGCATCCTGGAAAGTGTCGGCCATCTCTTCGATTTTCGCGAAATATGACTCATATTCTTTTCTATGATCTTGAAGAACCTCAACGAGCTTTTGTCCCTCTCCTGCTCTAGATTCTTTCAATGACTCTAGTGCTTTTGGGAAAGCTTCTCTAGCAAGATCCCATAGCTTCTCGCTAAATTCTTCATTTTGATCTTTTAAAAATTCTGATCTTAGAAATTCCGTTGGGCGAACGCCAATATCAAGTCCTTGAGCAGTTGTAATATTCTTAACTTTCTCAATAAACGCAGCAACTTTTGATTCATCAATATCATCAAAACGCGTAGTCGAATCGACTCTTTTAAAATTAATGAAGACGTCGAAACTTCCTCTTTTAAAATTATCGTTGATTATATTTCTTAATTCTAATTCAATAGGAGCAAAGAGAGATGACATTTTGAATCTCACATCCTTAAACCTATGATTTACAGTTTTAATTTCAACAGTTAATTGGATGTTTCCATCCTCAACTTCATGCTTACCAAACCCTGTCATAGAGTATACTTGGGCCATGATTCTCTCCCTATTATGATGATTGACCATGTTTAACTTAACACATGGCCAATTTCAACCTTATATGGCTTAAATATCTAAAATAATTAAATTTCTATTCTGTAACCCAGCCTTCAACGCGACCCTTTGCAAAATAAATATATTTTCTCTGACCGTTCTCATAGAACGTCCATCTTTCATTTTCATAACGCGGATCACCTGCCACATCAACTCGATGCGGCTGCCCCCAAAGATTCACAACTTGATCTTTTGGCATCCCCATAAAGACCTCTCGACTCGCTCTTGGAGAATAACGAAATTTTGAAGCTGGAGCTCTTTTCGTCGTGCTTGAAATTTTCTTTGAGTGAATCGAAACAAGATAATCATCTCTTTCAGATTGTGAAAGTCCTAAGAAATATAACTTCTGTGAGTCATTAGCAAAGAGATGCTCATTCCTTCTAAACCAAATCTGTTGTTCCTCAGATAAGGCCGACAACTTTTGAGTCAGCTCTTTTCTAATTCTCTGCCTCTCGGACCATTCTGGGTAATCTTCATGGCGATCTGGTGTTCGAGACATCATATCCTCTTTCTGATAAGGGTGAGCCCCTGAATCTCCAGGTAGAACATCAAAGTTCTTTCCAGCTACCAGATACTCATCTCCTTGATCATCCATTTCATCAACAAATGAACGACTAATAGAAATTGGTCCACAGCTCGTCAAAAATAGTCCAAAAATCATCATTGAAAGTACTAATCTCATTGGGATTCTCCTAAATCACACCCTCTCTTTATCTCTTATCTCATCGCCAAATAGCTGAAAGTCTTCAAAAATAGATGATTTTATTAGCTAAGCGGCTATTTTTTCCCTCAAGAGACCGAGTTTTTCCCATTAAAATATTAAATATACGTATCTAAGATGCCGATAAGTCTTATGGTTACGAGGTTGTACATGAAGTTTTGGATTAAAATTGAGGCTTTTATAAATAAGGTGCTGATTTCACTAAGTGAAGCAGGGTCTTCACTCGTCTCAAAAGTAACTCCATCAAAAGTGAAGAAGTCAATTCACAAGACTAAAACTTCAACACATGAGCTCAAGGTCAATACGAAAACTCTAATCGCAAAGAATGTCGTAAAATCTAAAGAGTGGACAACTACTAAAATAGTCAAAACCAAGGACACTGTTCAAAAATCAAAGGCTGGTGCAACCAAAGCAATTTCAGCAGCTAAGACCTATGACTGGAAGTCTTTAAACTCTCAAAAAATTATCGCTGCCGTTGCCCTTGTTTTCGGTCCCCTATTTCTTAGACTTAAAACTTGGTACCTCTCTCTTAAACCAACAACAATTCTCACGATAACAGTTTCTAGTGTCGCTTTCTCACTTACGGGAATTACTGTTTATCAACAGGCGAAAGAAATTCAAGATAAGACAGCGAAAGAAGTCATTAGAGAACCAAACTCTTATTCTGATACAATGAAGAAAGATCTTCTTGCCCGTTCACAATACCGCCATCACAAAGAAAAGAGAATCTCTTTAGCAAATGTGAATATCCCCGTTTATATTGAAAATCGTAAAGGTATGCAGTCACTTAAAATTGACTTCACCTTTGAGGCAGACAATCGCTACATTGCTCAATACTTTACTATCATTGAGAACGAGTACCTTATTCGCGACAGACTAAACCGTACAGTACAACCAATTATTCCAACATTTCCTATGGAAGCAGAAGGAAAGAGAGTTCTCAAAAATAAACTTAAAGTTGAACTCAATGAACTCATTAAAGATCTTAAGATTAAGGGTGAAATTAAAGAGATTTATATTCACTCAATTCTCAATGGGTAAACTTCTTCATCGTATTTAAACTGACATCAATTTTCTTGGCCGCCAATTGATGGTTATTTGCACACTTTGAGAGAGCATATTCAAAATACCTTTTTTTAAGCTCTCGAAATGGTAGCAAATAAGTGGTCTTATCAATTTCAAAGTCTAACTCAATCAACTCTCTATCAAATTCATCAATCCCTAATTCCTTAGATTTTGAAAAGGCACGTTTCTTATCCAGATGCCCATAGAGCTGACGAATATTTCCCGGCCACTTTTGTTTTCTTAGAAATCCTTTAAGCTCTGATGATAATCGAATATCTCGATCTGCTTCATAATTGAATATCACTTGGTTGAGAATTTCACGAGAGTCTCTAAGGGAAGGAAGTGTGATCTTTTGACCAGAAGAAACCCTAAAAAAGAAGTCCCTTCTCATCAATCCTTTGTCAACAAGTCCTCTCAGGTCCTGTCCCGAGGCGAATATAATTCTAGAATGACATTGAATTCCTCTAATGGCACCAACTGGTCTAACTATATAATCGTCTAGGAATAGAAGTAATTTCACCTGCAAGTCGAGAGGTAGTGAGTCGATTTCATCTAAAAACAATGTTCCATTCTTGGCCTGTTCAAGTGCTCCAACCTTATCATGAACGGCCCCAGTAAAAGCCCCTCGAACATGGCCAAAGAGTTCCGATTCGATCAATGAAGGAGGAAACGAAGAGAGGTTCACATGGACGAAATCGCCCATGACTGAACTCTCTTCATGAATCTTCTTTGCAAGAGTTGTCTTTCCTATTCCAGTTTCTCCTTCAATGAGAATATTGAGACTCTCAGCAACTTGTATATTCCCAAAGAGAGATTCATTATGAGCACTATCTCTTTTCTTTTTAAAAATCATTCGATTATGTCCAATAATCAATTCATCACCACTTTGTAAGTAGGCCTCATGACAGAAATTTCCATTGAGCTTAAAAGCCTGACCACGACTAGTCTTAAAAAGGAAGGAATCAAAGTCTCCCTGAATAAGCATTAATTCAAACTCACTTAATCCTTCATCAATTGTTGGGACTTCAATATGACAAGTTTCATAACGACAATCGTAGCTCTTTTTCTCATTAATCATATAATGAGTTCGATTGAGGTTAATGACCTTTTTCTTTCCGAAAAGAGGAAATATTTCCAAATAATCTCCGATACATATAAAGGATTCTTTTACATCTGGACATATCTTTGATACTGGTAGGGACACTCAAACCTCCTATAAATAAGACTTGTCTCAAATTACACGAACTGGAGTAAAGCATGGACTATAAATTATCAAAGGCCTCGACAAAATTCAGATATGGTATGAGCAACCCTGACCAATTAGAAAACTGGCTACGTGCTGAAAAAGTTATTGGCGTGAGTATGATCGGACGAAGTAATGTTGGTAAATCAAGTACCATCAATTCTCTGTTTGGAAATAAGACGGCCAACACTTCTAAAACTCCAGGAAGAACAAGAGAAGTAAATATTTTTGAATTTAAGCTTGAGCTTGAAGGAAAACCAGTGGACGACCTCCCAACTTTTTGGCTCTTCGATCTTCCAGGATATGGACATGCCAAAGTTTCGAAGGAAATGTCAGCACATTGGGAAAAGCTTATGCATACATTCTTCGCCAATGCTGGTGACAATGTACTCATGCTCAACCTTCAAGATGCAAGACATCCCAATCAAAAGAGTGACCAGGCCTTTAGAAATTACCTAGAGCCATTTGGTTTCAATACTTTTATGATTTTCAATAAACTTGATAAACTTAAGACGCAAAAAGAAAGATCTGCACTGAATAAGCTAAAGCCTCAGCTATATAAAGAAGCGAAATGGGTTGAACAGATCCACTTCATTTCAGCAGAAAAGAAACAAGGCTTAAACGAACTAGAAAGCTCAATTATTAATTATCTTCTACTTCAAACTCAGTTGCGCTCGTCAGAAGAATGAGACTTGATCTTCTGAACTTCGTCTTCGATAAGCTGTAAGTCTTTCTTGCAGCTTTCAATCTCCTCGAGAAGCTCATCAACTCTTGGGTTTTCCCACTCTAAAATACCTGCATCTAGATGTTTTGCTGCAAGCTTTCCAAGCTCCATATACTTCTCTTGAAGACAAGAGTTCGTCTGAGAAGCAGTAATCATTTTCTTTCCGATATTTGTGGCCTTCGAGATCTCATCTTGGCAACCACGCATTAGTCCATGAAGTTTCTTTTTCCATTCCTCTTTATGCATATCCCTATCCTTGAATAGTCAGGTTAAAAACCTTATCAGAACCCTCTTAGTTTAGCATATACTGCCCGCTTTGTGCACTAGATACCTTTTGCTAAAATTTAAGTAAATCAAATACTTAAGCTAATTAGTAGAGAGATCCATGATACCCAAATTAACTAAAGAAGATAGGTCTTTAATAGACAGTGTTTTTGAAGAACTTCTAGAAAAGTACGGACTTAGAGAAGATCCTTGGGGCCTAAACCTAAAGCGCGCCAGAAAGAATCTTAACTATATTTATCCTCTTTATAAGAATTACTTCAAGGTGAGACTGTTCGGAAAAGAAAATGTTCAAGACAAACAGTATATGGTGATCTCAAACCACTCCGGGCAGATTGCAATTGATGGGCTCCTTATTGGAACGGCCTTTGCTCTCGAAGTTTCTCCTGCCAGAATTCTACGTCCTATGGTCGAAAGATTTTTTACAAGTCTTCCCTTTATTAATAAATGGGCCAGCGAATGTGGCTCAGTTTTAGGAGACAGAGAGAATTGCATGAACCTTTTAGAAAGGGGTGAGTCTCTCTTAATTTTCCCAGAAGGTGTTCGTGGTGTGGCAAAGAGTACAAAGGATTATTATAAGGTTCAAGAATTTACACGTGGTTTTTATCGAATGGCAATTAAGGCAGGAATAGAAATCCTACCACTCGCAGTTGTTGGTGCCGAAGAAGTTTTTCCCTATGTCTATCAGGCCAAAGGTGTTGCGAAGAAGTTTGGTTTACCAGCACTCCCATTGAGTGCAAATTACTTCCCTCTCCCCTCGCCTGTTGATATTTATATTGGAGAACCCATAACTCCAGATAGTTCAATTAGTAGTGATCCATCTGATAGTGAGATCGATCCACTTATTGACGAGATTGAAGTAAAAATTCAACATATGATCGACGAAGGCTTGAAACAACGACGAGAATTCTGGGCCATTAAAGAAGAGAATAAAGGAGTTTCAAGTGAGTCATAAAGAAAATCATAAAGAGACGATCCTAATCATTGGCGCCGCTGGTGGCCTGTCAAATATTCTATGCGGTCTACTTGGACAACATAGTCCAGAATCCAAAATTATTGGAGTAGATAGCCGCGACCTTAGTAGTGACGTTGAGAACAAGAACTTCTCTTTTAAGAAAATGCGCTACACTCGTGGAAACTTCGAAAAGCTTTTTAGAGAAAATGAATTCGATGTAATCTATCACCTTGGAAGAATGAGTCACTCTAAGAATACTTCAGCTAGTGAAATTGCTCAAAGACTGAGTTTAAATCTCATGGGAACAAATAAAATCTTAGAGCTTTCAATTCGCTACAAAGTAAAGAAGGTCATTGTACTAAGTACTCACCATGTCTACGGTGCTCTGCCCGACAACCCTGTCTTTATAAAAGAAGATGCAGGACTTAAAGCAAGTATCAAATACCCAGAACTTAGAGATGTGACAGAGATGGATTCTCTTTGCACTAACTGGATGTGGAAATATCGCGATCAGATGGATATGGTGGTATTGCGACCATGTAATATTATCGGTCCCCAAATTAATAATTCTATTAGCCAGTACTTAAGAACGAACTTAGTTCCAGCACCAATAGACTTCAACCCTATCTTTCAGTTTATCCACGAATTAGATATGGCGAAGGTATTAATGCACTCTAAGGATAAGGTTCCAACCGGCGTTTATAATGTTGCGCCAAATGAAACGATTTCTCTTCACGAAGCCAAGAAAATTGTCGGTACGACAACCATACCATTTCCAGTTTTCCTACTCTCTCCGGTAGCAAGTGTGATTAAAAAGCTTTGGGCCTTCCCCGACTACCTCATCGATTACATTAAATTTTCTTGTATCATTGACGGTAAGCAGCTCATGACACACTTACCCGAAGAGCCGTTTCGATTTAAGACAACAAAGTCCTTGAAGCTTCTCAAGCTTTAAATTGACACGAACCTTTGTTTTCATTAAGATTTATCTACTCAAAAAATTCTACGCCGGGGTGGTGGAATGGTAGACACGACGGATTCAAAATCCGTTGCTAGCAATAGCGTGGGGGTTCAAGTCCCTTTCCCGGCACCATAAAAAAAGCCATGGGTTTATCCCATGGCTTTTTTTATTGTTCTGGGATTGGTTTCTTTAACAACCATCTTGGGGGTTAAGGAGCGTGACGCGACGAATGTCCACGAAGGCAGGAGCCGAAGTGGACCAAGTCTCCTTTCCTGCTCCATAAAAAAGCCATGGGTTTATCCCATGGCTTTTTTTATTGTTCTGGGATTGGTTTCTTTAACAACCATCTTGGGGGTTAAGGAGCGTGACGCGACGAATGTCCACGAAGGCAGGAGCCGAAGTGGACCAAGTCTCCTTTCCTGCTCCATAA
>NZ_AUNJ01000474.1 GCF_000447775.1 Bacteriovorax sp. DB6_IX | reverse complement strand
GAGAGCTTCTAGTTATCGTTCGTCTTTTTTAGAGGAAGATTTAAGATATGATATTGATGGGCTATTTAAACAGCTTGACTCTGTTTTTAGATCTGGTAAAAAACCTGTTTTAAAAAGAACAAAGAACTGGTTGAGTAAAACATCTAAGAATCACAGTTATTATAAAAACTTGCTAAAAAATAATAATGATAAGTCTGATATTCTAAAAAAGATTTACAAAGACAAGAGCAAGGCTCGCTACGCACTTAAAAACTATATTTATCTAAAAGAAGCAGAAGTTTACCACTATTGGAGTAAGAAGCCTGAGTTGTATCGAAAGCTTTTTGCTTTGGAAACTATTCTTATCCATGAAGTCGGAAGGCTTGATAATTCCTATGGTAGTGAACGAAGAGATGTTGTTCAAGTCGTATTGAATCGTATAAATAATCCAGCATACAACTTCATAGGAAAAGATGAGCCACTCTATTCACACTTGGTTAAGAAGGTTAAGGAGACCCAAAAGTACCGTTGGTTAAATGTACTATTTAAACAAGGTGAGTTTTCATTCACTTACTTCTTCATTCCTGCCAGTCGGGGAATATTCTGTCCTGACCAATCAAGAACTGCAAAGAGGTTGCGTAGAAAGAACTTAAGTATTTCTCTTTCTGTTTTAAAGAATACGACTCAAAAATTTAAGGCCACAAGATATTTTTCGAGGGCCTCAATGCTTGGCCGAATCGACATGGCCCAGCTTTGGTTTGACTATTCGCCTGTTGAAGAACGTCCTGGACCAAGAATTAAAAAATCTAAGAAATATTGGAAACTATATAGGAAAAATAAGTTTCTCTTTCTCTACTCCTTTAAGGACCCAAAGGGTGACAAGTACGAGGTTCTAAAAATGAACGATCGATACTTAGTTTATAGTCCTAAAGAAAAAAAGTTTTACCAACATCGAAACCCTCACTTATTTCGATATTTCGTAAAAAATGAGTCTTATTAAGCATTAAATTTCACTCCAATTATTGTCGTTTCGAATTTTCAGGTGTATATTGGCTTACTAGTGTATTATTTATTTATTAGCACATGAGTATGGAGTTTATATGTTAAAAGATTATGTTTTTACATCTGAGTCAGTGACTGAAGGTCACCCAGATAAAATGGCCGATCAAATTTCTGATGCGGTTCTAGATGCTATGCTAGCTCAAGATCCTGCTTCACGTGTTGCTTGTGAAACTATGATTACAACTGGACTTGTTGTTCTTGCTGGAGAAATTACTTCTACTGCAAATATCGACTTCCAGGAAGTTGTGAGAAATAAAATTAGAGAGATTGGATATGATCACTCTGATAAGGGTTTTGATGCAAATACATGTGGAGTAATGGTTGCTCTAGATAAGCAATCACCTGATATCGCTCAAGGTGTAAATGTTGGAGAAGGAACATTTACTGAAATGGGTGCTGGTGACCAAGGTCTAATGTTTGGTTATGCAATTAACGAAACAGATAACCTAATGCCAATGACTATTGATCTTTCTCACAAGTTATCGATGAGACTATCTGAAGTTAGAAAGAATGGAATTATTCCTGAACTAAGAGCTGATGGTAAAACACAAGTTTCTGCACAGTATGTTGATGGGAAGCTTTCTCGTTTAGATGCAATCGTTCTTTCAACTCAACACTCTGACAATATGACTCTTAAGCAAGTTCAAGAAGCTGTTAGAGAAGAAGTTATCAACAAAGTTGTTCCGGCAAGTCTTGTTGATAATAATACTAAAATCTATATTAACCCAACTGGAAAATTCGTTATCGGTGGACCAATGGGTGACTGTGGTTTAACAGGAAGAAAGATTATCGTTGATACTTACGGTGGACACGGTGCTCACGGTGGTGGAGCTTTCTCTGGAAAAGACCCGTCTAAGGTCGATAGATCAGCGGCATATGCAACAAGACAAATTGCTAAGCATATCGTTGCAGCAGGTCTAGCAGATAGAGCTCTTGTACAAGTTGCTTACGCAATTGGAGTAGCAGAGCCAATGTCACTACTAGTTGATACATTTGGAACTGAGAAAGTTGATGTTGCTAAAATCAATGCAGCTGTTAATGAAATCTTTGATATGAAGCCAAAAGCAATTATCGATAGACTTGATCTTCTTAACCCAATCTACTCACCAACAGCGGCTTATGGTCACTTCGGTAGAGAGCTTGATGGTTACTTCCCATGGGAGAAGTTAACTTTCGTAGATCAGCTTAAAGATATGTGTAATGGTTAATTAATTAACACACGTTTAAATACAAATTAAAGGGCTTATTATTAAGCCCTTTTTTTATAAGGCCTATGACTAATCAACAAACACCTCAATTTCCTAGTACTGAATGGGTATGGAATATTTCGATAAATCCAAATCAGCCTGTAACAATTATCCATCCTGATGGTTTTGCATTTAATTCTCCTGTTATTTTAAATAGGCTAGACCGTCTTAATGGACAGAATGAATATCAATATGCACTAACTGAGAAGGACAGCTTTTTATTAAGCTATACAATTGATTACTTTCAAAATAAATCACGAGTTAAGAATCTTCCCGTTCAGCATTGTATGATTTTGGCGGCTAACCTTGTTTGTGCTTATAGATTTAGAGCACCTCTAGGGACAGAGCTCTTTGATGATATCAACTCTAGTGATGATGATTGGAGAAAGTTTGGGGAGCACCTCGTTCAGGTTGAACAGAGACCATATGAAGTCTTCGTTATTGGTCATAATAAAGGAACGTTGATTGCTGTCACAATGCAAGACATTGAGCATAGTGCAGGGATGATTAGTAAGCTCGAATTGATTGAGTTACCTCGCCGTTACTTCAAGAGATACTATTAGTATTTGACCTATATCTAAAAAAATATTTTTCTGTATAATAAATCATATGGTTGAATTTATTATCTTCTTTATTAGATATATTCCATTCTGGTGTGTTCCAGTAATCCTTATTTGTATGCCTTTTGCCTATGTCTTTTGGTTAAAGGATGTTCGCATTTTAACCTACTGCTTCACATTAATTTCGGCCGTTGCGTTCTTCTTAATTGTCTTTTGGGTATGGTCGGGAGGACCTGATCTTGCGGTGCAATTTTTCTTTGAAGGTGTAAGAAATTATTAAGTTTCAATATTCATAATATCAATAACTTAGATAAGGATCGGAAAATAAATTCTAGTGTTAGGAATTTGACACTCCTAGAGTTTATTCGCTACGATTTTAGTGCTCATAACATTTGGAAGTTGATGAGCAAAGAGACATTATGAATGATTTAAATTTTTTAAATGATGCTTTTTCTGAGTTTGTAGGCGACCTTACTGAAGAGGTTGGAACAAACAACTCTCAAAAAATTCAAGAGATCCCACCAATTTATCTTGTCGAAGATGATAAGTTACTTTCGCAAAGTATCGTCATGTATCTTTCTCGAAAAATTGGACTTAAGGTTGAACACTTTGAAGGGCCGACTGAATTTCTCAATTACTTATCAGAGAATAAAGTTGAGAAGCAGTTTTGCTTAGTAACAGATATCAGCTTTGAGAACTCTGGGACCGACGGTCTATATTTGATCGATGTTCTTAAAGAAAGAAATTATAACTTCACAAGTATTGTTATGACAGGTTTTGCTTCGATTGAAACTGCTATCGCTGCAACAAAGAAAGGTGTGTTCCACTACCTTACTAAGCCTTTCGAACTAGATGTACTTGCTGAGTTAATTGTTAGGGCCATGACACAGAAAATGTCGATTGATCCTGCGCTTTTCAATACTAAAGAGAAGAGTCAAGCTAATAAGAATGAAAAGGTTAAGCTCATCAAGCCTAATGAAGATGATTTCTTCTGCGGGATGATTGGACGCTCAAAGGTAATGAAAAAGATCTTTGAGAGGATAAGAAAAGTTGCGAGCTCAAACTCTACTGTTCTTATTGGTGGACCTTCTGGAACCGGAAAAGAACTTGTTGCACAGGCCATTCACAAGATGTCTATGCGACAAGATCAGAATATGGTTAGTGTTAATTGTGGTGCTATTCCTGGCGAACTCCTTGAGTCTGAATTATTTGGACATGAGAAAGGGGCTTTTACTGGTGCAATTTCAACTCGTATGGGTCGTTTTGAGGTGGCCAATAATGGAACTATCTTTCTCGATGAGATTGGGGATATGCCACTACTACTTCAGGTAAAACTTTTAAGAGTTCTACAAAATAGAGAGATCGAAAGAGTTGGTAGTACGGGACCTATTCCTGTTGATGTGAGAATCGTAACCGCTACCCACCGAGATCTTGAAAAGTCAGTAACAGATGGAAACTTTAGAGAAGACTTATTTTATCGTCTTAATGTTATTCCAATTAAAATTCCTGCTCTTAAAGAGAGAAAAGAAGACATACCTCTTTTAATTTCATACTTCCTGTCACGCTTTGTAAGTGCTGATGGACGAAATGCGATTGACTTTGAAGATGAAACGTTGGCCATTCTCACAAACTATGAATGGCCAGGAAACGTAAGAGAACTTGAAAACCTGATTGAGAGATTAGTCATTTTAAGAGGGGGAAGCTCTATTCGCCCAGAAGATCTTCCACCTAAAATCCTTGCCTTGTCTAATCATAGTGTTGTTAATACAGATGACCTATATCAACTACCAGATGACGGTCTTGATCTGAAAAGATTTCTAACTGGAGTGGAGGAGTCTCTGATTAAACAAGCATTAGATAAAACTAAAGGAAATAAAAATCAAGCTTCGAAATTACTTCATATGAATAGAACGACCCTGATTGAGAAGATGAAAAAAAGAAATATCACAGAATCAACTATATAGGAAAGCCAGCATTAGCTGGCTTTTTATTTCGTTTCTTCGCTCTTCTTAATTGACTCTCTAATAAAATATTTTAAGACCTTAGATCTATTTGCTCCACCGAGTAATGACTGGAGATCATCATGAACAGCCCTATCATAGATAAGGGAATGGAGAGAGCCTGGTCCCTCTTGCACTTGCTTTGATATACTTGAGAGAGACTGAGAAGTCATTTTAACTGACTTTAAAGTCGCTTTGATTTCTTTTGGATTTAGAGAGCTGAGAATGTTCTTAGTCTCTAGTGACGACCTATTTATATTATCGAGAGTAATTGCAATTTTATCACCATCGACTCTCGATAGGAGTTTATCAATCTTTACGAGAACTCGACTCGCTGTCACAATAATATCTTCACCTTTAGTTATAAAATTTGCGATATTAGGACTTTGTCGAACTTTTAGTATTTCACCTTCTTTAACGATTGGGCTATCTTCCGTTCCTCCAAGAATCTCAAGAAACTTATCTCCTAAAACTCCTTCAGTCTTAAACATGATATAGGAATCACTATGAATCCATTTTTGCATATTGGCATTAATAGAAAGAGAGATACGAATACTTGTTAAACTGGCAACTTCTACTTTTTCAACAGTTCCGATTTTAATTCCTTTGAATTGAACAAAAGCGCCAGACTTCAAGTTTTGCGCATTATCGACTTCTGTGTAGAGAGTTATTTTGTTTTCAAAAACAGACCTTTCTTTTCCTAGGAGGAAGATGGATACAGCGGTAACGATTAGTAAAATAGAGACAAATATACCGGCGGTAACCATATTCTTTCTTTCGTGTGGTCTAATTTGCATTTTCAAATCCTTCTGTCACAAGAAATTTCCTAACAATAGGAGAGTCTGAATTATTAAATTCTTCAATCGTATTATCGAAAGCGACATGTCCTTTATCTAAGATAATAATACGATCACAAAACTCTTTCGCAGCAGGAATATCGTGAGTTACAAAAATACTCGTAACTCCCGTATTACTAAATTTCTTCATGACTTTGACTACATTAACTGTATTTGCAGGATCGAGTCCTGCCGTTGGTTCATCATAGAGAATAATATCTGGATTAAGAATCATTGAACGGGCCATTCCAACTCTTTTTTGCATTCCTCCTGAAAGATCAGAAGGGAGAAGATGTTGAATACCTTCAAGTCCAATTAGTTTAAGTACTTCGTGGATCTTGGCATCAATTTCTTCAAGGCTTAGATCAGTATGCTCAAAGAGGGGAAATGCGAGATTTTCAAAAACGTTCATTGAGTCAAAAAGGGCGCCCGATTGAAATGAATAGCTGATGCTCTTTCTAATTCTTGGGTAATCTTTCTCCGAAAGGTTATCAATTCTCTCTCCGTTGTAGAGAATTCTCCCTTGATCAATAAATTCTAGGCCGACGATAGAGCGCAGTAGGACAGATTTCCCTGTTCCTGAAGCACCTAGTAGCCCAATTCTTTCACCTTTTGAAAGAGCAAAGCTCACGCCCTTATGAACTTCTTTAATATCGAAGCTCTTATAGATATCAATAATTTCCAAAAGACTATTACTCATTTAATTTGTCCAAAAAACTATAAAGATCTTAGATATAAAGAAGTCAGTGATTAGAATCATAATAGAGCTCATCACCACAACCCATGTTGTCGTTAACCCAACACCCTTTGTTCCACCCACTGTGTTAAAACTCTTATAGCAAGCCATGATCGAGATGATTCCACCAAAGATCATTGCTTTGACTAAACCACTCAAGTAATCGGCTATTTTAACTGTTTGAAATACTTTGTTGAAATAGAATCCTGCAGAAATATCAAACTCATTCATACAGACGACTAATCCTCCTAGTATTCCTAGCGCACATGATAGTGCTGTGAGAAGTGGGAGTGATATAACTGAGGCCCAAAACCTTGGGACAACTAAGACACGAATTGGATCAGTCCCTAGGGCCCGTAGGGCATCGACCTGTTGCGTAACATTCATCGCACCAATTTCTGCTGCGATACCAGAGCCAACTCTTCCTGCAATTAGCAAAGAAGTAAAAAGGGGAGCCATCTCTCTTGCTAGCGATAAAGAAACAACGGCTGGAACATAGAGGGTTCCACCAAACTTTTTCAATCCATAGCCAAAGTTGATCGTCATGACCAACCCCATAGCAAGTCCAATAACAATTGTTATTGATAGAGAGCCAATTCCAATATAGTTAATTTGTTCAATAAGACGTTTGAAATAAAAAGGTCGACTGAATGACGCGAGAATTGTCTTTTGAAAGAGATGATAGATTTCTCCAATACTAAAGATTAGAGTGGAGAGTTGTGTACGTTGCTCTTTCATTCAAACCTCATACTATTAAGTACTTTATTTAGGTCCTGAACTTCTTTTTTTAAGTTAGCCTTATCACTATTAATGAGGACTAAATCATAGAGACAGCGATCTTTTTTAAATAGAATAACTGAGAGATTACTTGAAACACCATCTAG
>NZ_AUNJ01000473.1 GCF_000447775.1 Bacteriovorax sp. DB6_IX | reverse complement strand
GAAAATCTTATCAATAAAGTTTTTTCGACCTATCTTAATCAGCTCGAAAATATTGGTGATGAATTAGATATAGATATTAACTGGAAAAGTGATCATCCAAATGCTTCTGTTTCAATGAAAAAGAATCGCGTTGTGATGTCTTTTCACGGTGGATTTAAAAGGAAGTTTAATTTTGAGTGATGACGCCTATGCCATACACGGTTATGCCATGAAGTACGGTCATCTC
>NZ_AUNJ01000472.1 GCF_000447775.1 Bacteriovorax sp. DB6_IX | reverse complement strand
GCTGAGCTAAAAGATCAAATAACGAGCTTAGAAAAAGAACTCTTCACAATAGATGAGAAAAATAAAAAAATCACAAGAGCATCTCTCTATGGCCCTCATCACAAAATGAAGTCGATGCTTTGAATAAAGAAATTGAAAATTTAAGCCCTCGCCAAGAAGAGATCGAAGAATCAGTCCTAGAAAAACTAGATCAGGTTGAAACAATTGAAGAGGGTATAAAGGTTGATGAAGAATATTTCTCAGGGATTTCTGATACTATTGCTGAAATTCAAGAAGAAGTTGATGCTATAGAGGCTAAGAATAAGGGTGAAATTGAAAAGCTAGAAAAACAGATTGAAGCCCTCCTCATCGAAATTCCAAATGACTTTAAGCCTATGTACGATAAAGTACGAGAAAAGTATCGATTTAATTCTCCTATCACAAAACTGACTGGTACAGCTTGTGCAAAGTGTAGAATGCAGATTTCTTCTGCCGAAGCTGGAGAGATAAACAATTCTTTTCAACATAGAATATGTAGCGGGTGTGGAAGAATAATTATCTCAAATCAAGTTTCATAAAAAAGGCCACTTTATGTGGCCTTCTTATTATGCATCAACTTCTGTCTGAGTGATTTGAGATGTTACCTCTGTATGAGAAAGGTCTGACTCGACTTTCTTTTCAATTTCATCGATATCAGTATATTTCCCTAGATCAATCTTATTAGGTTTTCTTCTAAAGAAGTTCTTCATCTTCTCAAAAGCAATGTACTGACTTGGAATAAAAATAAGTGTAACTGCAGTTGCAAAGGCAAGTCCCCAAGCAAAACTCATGGCCATTGGCTTTAAAAATGGATCACCACCACTTGCATCACTAAATGGAATAATCGCATTTACCGAAGGGTGCGCAACAGGTAACAATCCAACAACAGTTGTAATCGTTGTAAGAAGAACTGGTCTTAGTCTTGAGAGACATGCTGTAAAGACGGCCTTATAAAGGTTATCTTCTCTTTCTCTTCTAACGTTAATAAAGTTTACAAGGACAATTGAATCGTTAATGACAACCCCGATGAGTCCGACAACCCCCATCATGGCCATGAAACCTAAACTCATTCCAAATAGTTTAAATGACCACACCACACCAATCATTCCTAAAGGAATTGCTGACATAACCGCAATTGGTTGTTCTAGTGTATTAAACATAAGAACAAGTACTAAGAAAATACAGGCCATAGAGATTAAGAATGACTTTAAAAGACCACCCATAGACTCTTTTGTGTCCTCATTTTCACCACCAAATTCAAAAGTCATCCCATTATACTTCGCTGTTACAGCTTTAACCTTTTCAGAAAAGTCTTTTGCCACTTTTCTAGGATTAGTAACGGCCTTATCAATTGAAGCAGAGACAGAGAAAATTCTCTTACCATCAAGCCTTCTAATAACAAATGCTCCAGGTTCTCTCTCAACTTTAACAACTTTATTTAAAGCGATTCTTCTTCCTTGAGAATTTAAAATAGTCATCCCCAATAGCGGAGTTTCGTCTTTAATCCAATTCTCATCAAATCGAGCCTTAACTTCAATATCTTCATCAGAGTCTTTAATCTCAGTAATCATATCACCTGCGAGAGCTCGTCTTAACTCAATCGCGATGGCACTTACACTAAGCCCTAATCTTGTTGCTTCACTTTCATCAACTTTAAAAATAATTTGATCATTACCTTCTTCAAAGTCGATTTCTGTTGAAGTAATCCCTTCAACCTTCTTTAGCTCAGCTTCAATTTCTTTTGAAGCAACTTTAAGATCTTTAATTGAACTACTTCTAATATTGATATCAACAGGCTTTCCTCTTGGAGGACCACCTTGTTGCTTCTTTACGAGTAAACTGTACTCTGGTGAGATAATTTTCTTCCCCTCTTCAGTTGCAATATTAATTATCTCATCTGTACTTCTTTCTCTTTCCGCTGGATCAGTTAAGTAGAGAACAATTGAACCATACTGATTTCCAATTTTATTCCCATGCTCACCAACTAACATTCCAACACGGGCCTGAATCTGCTTCAACTCCGTTTTTGGGAACTTCGACACTAACATCTTTTCGACTTTAAGCATCTCAGCAGAGGTTACTTCTTGAGCAACTCCGACTCTTCCTTTCACCTGTAAGAATACTGTCCTAACATCATCTCCAGGAAAAAGTTCGAAGTTCATTCTACTAGCGACAAATATTGTTACGATAAAGAAGACTCCAAAACCAATAACGGTTGTGAATGGAAATCTCACAGCAATCTTCAAGGTCTTCCCATAGAATTTTAAAAGCGAGGCATACCAACGAGATGATTGCTCAGTGGCCGTCGTTTTCTTAAGTCTTACGAAATCAGCTAAGTGTGATGGAAGAATGATAAAACACTCAAATAATGAAGCAGCGAGACAAATAATGACTGTTGCTGGAACAGGCCAGAGAAATTTCCCCATGATTCCCCCCATAAAGAAGAGCGAACCAAAAGCAATCATTGTCGTCACAATCGTAGCAGTAACTGGTTTAATAGTTTCAATTGCAGCCGTTCGAGCGGCTTCTTTCGGCTCCATCCCATCTTCAAGTTTTTGGTAGAAATGCTCAGAAACAATAATTGAATCATCAACAAGCATCCCAAGAACGAGGATAAGACCAAACATCGAAATAAGGTTCATCGAGAGACCCATCATCGACATTCCAGCAAATGAGATCATAAATGCCAGAGGTGCCCCCATTGAAGTTACAACTGATGTAGAAAAATTTAGAAATAAGAGAAGGCACCCAAAAACGAGAACAATTCCCATAATCCCATTATCTCTTAAAACATTCAGTCTTCTTTTCACATAGTAAGAAGCATCATCTAGAAAATCATATTTTACATCCGAGTACTCTTTATTCTTAAAGAATTCATTAACTGTTTTCTTTATATGATCGGCTGAATCTAAGATATCAGAAGATCCTTTAATTCGAACATCTAAGAATAAGGCTTCCTCACCATTAGATCTTCCAATGATTGAGTTTTCTACTGGTCTTTGCACAACATTTGCAACATCACCTACAGTTACTTGCTTCCCTTCACTATTTGAACGAATAACAACCTTAGCAACATCTTTTGGACCTTCGAATTCATTTAGCGTTCTTACGTAAACATCACCCTCAGCAGCTTCAATCTTACCGGCGGATAAATTTGTATTACTTTTTGCAATAGCATTATGTACTTCTGTAACAGTAACTTCATTTTCAGCTAACTTATTTGGATCCAGAAGAGCGACAATCTCATCTTCTCTATAACCTTCTATTTCAACTAGTGAAATTTTCTTATAAAGTTCAAGCTCATCTCTTAATTTCTTAGATACTTCTCTGAGTCTGTCATAAGGAGCACCTTTAACAGCAACTTTAATAACACCTCTTCTATTCGTGTTATTAAGACTAGTAACAACTGGCTCTTTAACTTCTTCAGGGAAGTCATCAATACTATCAAGTGCTGACTTAATATCATCTTCAACTTCTCTTAGATCAGCATCAGGTTCTACCGTCACGTAAACAATACTCGTTCCTTCTGATGAAAGAGCATTTATTTCCTTTAAACCATCGACTTCTTTTAGAGACCTCTCCACACTTAATGTCACAAGCTTTTCAACATCTTCAGAAGAAGAGCCAGGATAACTAGTCCTTATCAGAACGACATCAAAATCTACTGAAGGGAAAATATCTTTTTGAAGTGTAAATGCACTGACCACACCAACGACAATAATAATGACAGTCAGGAGGTTGACGACAAGAGATTTATCAATAAAGAATTCAATTATCTTTTTCATTACTTCCTCATATGAGATTCAAGCTGCCCGTAAATATCAAGAAGCCCGTAGTATTGTTTCTCTCTCGCAATTTTATATTCTACAAAAGCAGACTCAGTATTAATAAGATCTTCTTCCGCTCTAATAACTTGATCAAGATTAGCTCGACCTCTGTTGTAGAGCCTATTGTATTCAGTTACTGTTTTCTGAGCTAATTTATATCTCTTCGCAACACTTGCAATATTCTTATCAAGTCTCGCAAGGTTTCTCTTAAAGTTCTCAATATTATTTTTTACAGAAACAAGAGTAAGTCTCTTATCATATTCAGCTTCCATCTTATTAAGTCTCGCAACTTTTAATGCATTCTTCTGAACGTCAAAACCAAGAGGAATACTCACCGTCAGGGCCAAGGCCTTACTGTCATTATCTGAACCAAATGTCCCGTCAGAGATAGGGTTCTTTGTCGTGTCATAATTATTTGTTGAGTATGTCCCTTTGAGAGTAATCGTTGGGAAGATTGAATTATCAGATTTATCAACAGACTTCTTTAAGTATGACAGTTTCTTCTTAATGGCCTTAACATCAAAGTTCTCATCAATACTTCCTTGCGGTACAGGCTTGAGTCCTTTCTCTGAGATTTCAAAGGCTTCAATTTTACGAAGAGAAACCTTTCTCTCCATTCGAGTTTCTAAATCTCTTAGTGCATTTTCCAATGCAGCACTCTTCTCTTCTAATAGTTCACTCTGAAAGCTATGTGCTGTTTGTGAGCTATAGAGATCAACTCTTTCTTTGATTCCATCTTTAACTTGCTTCTTAATAAGGTTGAGTCTTTTTAAAGACCTTGAGAATGCTTGTCTCTGGAGATCGAGAAGAGTTTTCTCTCTTCTAACTTGAAGATAATCATTAACAAGAAGAACAATTGATTTAGATTTACTTCCTTCAAACTTCAATTTTTGATAGTTTGCTGTTTCTTCAGCTATATCTAGACTAAGAAAATCGTTTCGACCAAAAAGGTTTGCTCCAAGGTCCTGCGAGTACTCTAAAGATTGCGAATAACTTTTAAAGCTTGAAGATGAATCAAGGTCATAGTGAGTTCCACTAAAAGTAAATTCACCACCCCAAATAAATTCTTTAGAAAGAGCTAAAACGTCCGTTCTAAACTTTTGACCAGACGGGGCCAATGAAAAAGGAGAAGTTTCAAGTTTTGAATCTTCGTATTCAGTAGACGCC
>NZ_AUNJ01000471.1 GCF_000447775.1 Bacteriovorax sp. DB6_IX | reverse complement strand
TGAATATCTTCGTTTAGAATAGGTTTTTTGATTTCCTCGAGATCTTTAATATAGTTATGGTAAAGAGACTTTTGAAGATCATCTGTCACGACAGTAACTGTAACCTTTGCATTATAGTTAAGAAATGATGTTACACCAAGAACGGTCTTTTCACGCTCTCCCTTAACACCAGTGCTATTAAAAGCTAAACTCTTAATACCTCTATTAAAGTCTCTCAAATATGAATCGCCCAGTTTGAATAATTCTATATGATTTTTTA
>NZ_AUNJ01000470.1 GCF_000447775.1 Bacteriovorax sp. DB6_IX | reverse complement strand
ATCTTTAACAAACTGTTTTCCTGATCCAACTAGAACCTTTCCTTTGTAGTCCTTATGAAACTTATTCAAATGATTTAGAAAATCATAACCAGTCATCTGAGGCATCATAAGATCTAGAATAATAAGGTCCGGTTGAATTTCTTTTATTTTCTCTAGTCCAACAATTGGCTCTAAGAATGAATAGACTTGATAATTATTCTTACTTAGAATGGCCTTCACAAGTTTTTGCGTTATAGGATCATCGTCAACGACCATGACCTTAATTCCCGTTAGCCTTGGCCTAAGAATCAATTCTTCAGGAATCTCCGGAGGCTCTTCTTCTGATTCAAATGTTTGCGAATTCATATCCTCAACATCTTGTAAAAGCTTTTGACAAAGATCGATACTTTCTCGAACTTGAATTTGTTCCTGAAGTGTTAATGGGCCCAAATCAATCTCAGAAAGATTATCAATAACGAGGGCCAATTTATTCAAAATCAATTGCTTTTGTTCCATACCTTTATTCTACAACAAAATTTATGAACACCCTCTAAAAAGCACTTAATTTAACTTAAGCACTATCCTAACTAACTGATTTAATTAATTGAGTTCTTAAAATATGAATGAATATTGTAATAATTCTAACAGTTTATAGAGTCATCATTCCCAAAAAGTAGACAGATATCGCTGTCATATTAAACTGCTCTACTTAAATGGGGTTTAAAAAGGCCTATTGTGATTTAATAACAGAAGCTTACTGAGTTTAATTTTGAACTGTTGAATATGATGAGAAATTTCTGAAGTGATTTCGTGGGGATGAGAAGGATTCACCCCCACTTAAAGGCAGCAGTTTTCTAAGTTTAAACACCTAAGATAATGAATACATACCACTTTTTCGTGACATTAGTTTCTCAGCTATAAATTCTCGTCTCAAAGTACAAAAGTCTTCGTGATAATTTATAAGTTTTTCATTAACCTCTGATTCAGTGTAACTCTTCCCTTCTTCAAACTCTTTAAGTAAATGCTTTAATACAATTAGTCTCTTTTTTCTTTGAACTGGAATTGTTGTTAAAACACCTCGTTTGAAAAATGACTTTATAATTTTCTTCTCATAATCATCTTCCTTCTTATCTTCACTAGCTTTAGAAACACCTAGAATTACAGACAACATATTTCGATCGATAACATTTTTTTTCAATGAGAACACTTTGTAATATTGCTCTTTCCTTGATGTAATTAATCCCACGGCTTCTAGCTTCTTCAGGTGATGAGTTACAGTACCAGGAGATAAAGCAAGTCTTTCAGCTAGAACTTCAGCATATAAATCTTTTTCAGCTAAACTTCTGACAATACTAAGTCTCGCTTCATCACCTAGCGCCTTAAATAACTTAACTAAGTTCACTGGACTCTCTCATTTTCTGAACTGATGGTAGTGATAAGATCCATTCAAATGTACTCATTTTTATAATGGCCTTATTAGACTCTTCTACTCTTCCAAATCTAATATCTTCACTATACTCATGAGACCAGTCTCTATACATTAACTCAGTTGTTTTAAGAAACTTCTCAGTATCGACATTACCGTATAACTGTAAAAGAATATCAAAAACATTTTCTCTAATCTTTGATTCGATATTTGATGGAATTCTTCCTCTTGATAATCCAGTAGTACTTTCTTTCAACAATTTTACTTCTTCAGTAAAACTCATAACTCCCCCTCATTTATTTTGATGCCTGTCAAAATAGATTAATCTAAAACCGGAGTCAATATTTATTTTGACATCTATCAAAACACATTCAAGTAAATAGCTAATTTCAGTGACTTGCGAGCTAGTATTTTTTAAATGTGACAGAGTTAGTATAGGAAATTTAGTTTGGTGGTGTGCACAGACATTCTTCGCTCACTTCGTGTTCGCTCGAATCTGTTCGGCGTCATTTTTCCACCCTGGCAAATGACGCCTCCAGTGCGACAATATCACGGTCTCCCCCGGATAGGTGAACAATAAAAAAAAAGCCTCTGTAAAAGCAGAGGCTTTTTTTATTGGTGGACCGTACTTCCGACATATCGAACTTTTATGACTCTTGTAACTCGAAATGAAGTAAATGAGATAAGTCCCCATCATTAGAATCAATAGAAACAAAGCCACATTTTTTAAGAACTTGAACTGAAGCTGTATTCTCAGGGTGTGCTACAGCAATTAGCTTTATATTTCTCAAATTTGATTAAAAAAACTGAACTAAAGCACCACAAACCTCAGTAGCGAACCCCTTTCCTGAATGATTTTTTGAAAATGCAAAAAGAACCTCTATATCATCAATTCTTTCATGTGCCCTACTAAAACCAGCATACCCTACAAGTAAATCATTTTCATAAACCAGATATAAACCAACTTTTTTCTCTTCAAATAACTTGTTACTCTCATCAATCCATTGAAGACAATCATCGGTAGTGACTTCCATTCCTTCCATCAAATATTCTCGGATATATGAATTTCGAGCTAATGATTCAAAGCTTGATATATCATCCAAACTTATCATTTTATAAGTAAGCCTTTTAGAGCTAGGTAAAAAGTTAATTGATTCTAGTTTCTTAAACGTCATAATTGCATCCTCAGTTCGATTACTCAGTGCGGTCTAATTGTAATATATTGATTTTAAAAAGAAAAAGAATGGTGGACCTTACTTTCTACATATCGAACTTTTATTATTCAAAATAAGGGAACTTCTCTTCACTTGTAATAAATTCCCATCCATGTTTAATCCTAATCGCATGGCCGTCAGATAGTTCGGGAATTTCATTTTTAGCAAACCAACCTACATTAATGGTTTCATTTGAAGTAGTTTCAATTCCAGCTTCAAGCGTCGCTAGAAAGAGTAGATGAGTAAACTCATTATCTTTCCAAGGGTAATGAATATATTCATAGCAGTTTGAGCTATAAACACCAATTAAGTCTGTGCACTTAACCTTGAATCCTGACTCTTCGAAACATTCGCGCTCAGCACACTGCTTTGGAGTTTCACCAAGATCATGACAACCACCAGGAAGTGCCCATAATCCATTATCTGATCTTTGAATTAGTAATAATTTATTTTCGTTATTTAGAACAAAAACATCACATCCAACAAGTGGAGTAATTGGCGCAGGCATAGAATATCCTTTATAGTTCGAATACTAGTGTTTGGTATGATTGTAATATATTGAAATTAAAGAGTAAAAGAAATGGTGGACCGAACAGGGATCGAACCTGCGACCCCAACGCTGCCAGCGTTGTGCTCTCCCAACTGAGCTACCGGCCCACACATGATGAGTTTAAAATTTACTGATTTATCGGATAAATGGCAAGAGAAAAATGAGACTCCAAGCGTCAATGGGATATTACTTTAAGACCTTATTAAAGTGGAGTCTGAACTCGGTTCCGTTGACACCACGAGTGGTTGAGCTCACATCGACCTCGCCGCCAAACTTATCCATGAACATCTTAAGAATGGGCATTCCTAGACCTGTTCCCCTCTCTCCTTCAGTTCCTTCCCGGGATGTGGAAACTTTTGGATTGAAAATGTCTCGAAGTAACTCGTCACTCATTCCAATTCCGTAATCGCGAATGACAACGGTAACTCTCATTCCAAGATCGGTTGCGAAGATATCTATATGAGAATCTGCTTCTGAAAACTTAATGGCATTTGAAATGAGGTTATTAAATACACTATTTGTGAGTGCGATTGGTTCGGAGAAAACTTCGGTATCACGAGCTAAGTCGAGGCTGAGATTGAGCTTAATATTTTTTAGCTTTGCTCTTCTTTCGAAATTTGCGATCGAACTTTCAATGGCCTCTACGATATTAACGGGAGAGAGCCTGATCTCCATTTTACCTGACTTCGTTGCAGTATAGCCGCGAACTTCATCAACAATATTTTTCATACTCTCAAGCGAGACATTCATTTTGTGAATGCAGCGGCGGATATTTTCATTCTCAATATCATAATGTTGAGTTCTTCTTCCAAAGCCATATGCCACCTGAATATGATTTGCAAGGTCATGACTAAGAATTGATAGTAACGAGGAATTACTTTCACTCATCTCGACGAGTTCAGAGTTTTTTTCGGCCACTTCAGAGATGGCCTTTCCCTCTTCATTAGAAATAAACTTTCCTATGATGTAGCCAACAAAAATTGAAAGTACGATTGAAAGTATATTGAGCATATAACCATCAGCTTCATTGAAGTGGTCACCTTTTATTGGATAAGCATCTCCCAATAAATGCGAAGCGAGTGCAAAGAAAGTACAGACAATCATCATTGAGACGGAGCTTTTCTTTGGGAGAAGAAATCGGAAGAGCGTCGTGTAGGGAAAGAGTGTAGATCTCGGTGGTCGCCGTATC
>NZ_AUNJ01000469.1 GCF_000447775.1 Bacteriovorax sp. DB6_IX | reverse complement strand
TGAAACAACTGTCGATGGTATGGTTAATGTTGTTAAAGCATTAGAGCCGACTTTTGGTGGTATCAACCTAGAAGATATTAAAGCTCCTGAGTGTTTTGAAGTTGAGAAACAACTTGTTGAGCTTATGAATATTCCTGTTTTCCACGATGACCAACACGGAACAGCGATTATCGCTTCTGCTGGTTTTATCAACGCTATTGAAATCTCTAAGAAGAAAATAGAAGATGTAAAAGTTGTCA
>NZ_AUNJ01000468.1 GCF_000447775.1 Bacteriovorax sp. DB6_IX | reverse complement strand
AGTTAACAAATTCATCTAAAAAGAGTAAATCATAAGCCATTCTGATAGCTAGTATATCGACTAGCTTACACTTTATCTCACGCTGAGATATTTCATGTGAACGTTCTCTTTCAAATTCAAACTTCTTTATAAATGAGGCCCAGCCAAGGACCGTATAAATTAATCTATAGTAGTAATCGCTTAGTTCATTTTCATTTATTCTTTTCTGTAAAAGAATTTTCTTTGTGAGATATTCAATTGCCTCTTCTGATCTAGTTGGAAGCTCTTTGATAAATCTAGCAAATTTATTCTTATCTAATCCAAAGGGACTTTGATAAATGATCAATGATTTCCACCATGAATAAAGATTCTGCTGGTCTTTAATATTCCACAAGGCTTGACCTTCATCAAAATAAGCGGCGGCCCATTTCGAAACCTCATCAGTGATTTGACTTGTTAGATCGCTCTTGTTTTCCTGATCAAAGAGATCACTAAGACATTTCTTTTTTATGAATTCAATTTCAATATCAGAAGATTTAATATAGTCGATAAGATCTTTGAGAGATATGTTTGTCGATACACTTTTTCCATGTAGTTTTACTGCTGTTTCGAGATCGTAATCAGTAATCTCACCTCTTTCATATTGCTTTAAGAAGTATGACTTCTTAGGAAAAATTCCAGTTCCAGAAATACCTTTCAGATACTGAGAAACTTCAGTAAAGTTCTTATCTTTAAATCCAAAGAATGGATTAACAGCAACGTGGTCACGAATATCCCAAATAGGAGTGACCTGTTGCGAGACAACCTGAATGGCCTCTGCTACAAGAATACTTGTATCAGTAGGGTGCTCATAATTCATTTCATGATTAGTGATTTGCCCATGCTCTACGAAACGATTTAAATCTTTCATTTCAAACCTCCATTAAGAGCTCTTACATAGATCCACTTACCAATACTTGTTCGTGACAAGAGCTCCAGTGAGTTTTGAATAATGAAGAGAGTAATAAATATGACTACTGAGCTAGAAAGTATGACTAACTCAGCATTTGAATCAATAGAAACTGGTCCTGAGACAATCTCCACTAAAGCACTTGAAACAATACTTGTTAAAGCAAAATATACAAAGACCATGGCCGAAGTGACTTTTAGGGCCTGACTTCTTGAAGTCGATAATATAAAGACCTGTGACACTGCAAGAGAGAGAACGATCAACAGTGCTACTTTTCCTAGATCGTTTAAGATCTCTTGGTCAAAAATTTTAAGACTGAATAGCATTAGTGAGACTGTGATGCCCCCAATAAGAAGCGAATGCTGTATTGTAGGACGCTTCATATTCTTAGGGAAATATCTACTCACTCTACCTATTTCTACAGCAGAACCAGAGTTTAGAAATGCATAGGCCTTATAAAAGGCATGCCCAACAATATGGATTATGGCAACAGAATAAGCCCCTACACCACATTGAAACATCATAAAGCCCATTTGAGCTATCGTGGAATAGGCTAAATTCTTTTTGATACTCGTTTGAGTAAACATCACTACTGTTGCCCAAAATGTCGTCGCACTTCCAACAAATGCGAGTAGTATTAACACTGTTGGTGATTGTGATAAAAGAGGACTCATTCTAATAACAAGGTACCCACCGGCATTTATTATTCCCGCATGCATAATTGCAGAAACTGGTGTTGGAGCTCCCATTGTATTTGGCAACCAATGATGAAAAGGCGTTAATACAGACTTCGCCATTGCTGAAATTACAATACTTGCCGTGGCAATAACGAGATAGAGCTTGTTGGTATCATTTACTTGTATATTTTGAATTTGATTAAAGATAACCTCAAAATCAAAACTTTTGAAAACCAGAAAGATAAAGAAGCTGGCCACAACTAAAAAGACATCACTTATTCTATCAACTGTTAACTTCTTCTTTGCCGTTATCATCGCTGATCTGTCATCTTCTAAATGCGATAGCAGTTTAAAGAGAAAATGTGAGATAGCAAAAAAGGAGAATATTAAGAGAATAAAATTTGGTGACATTAACATCAGAAGAACTGATGAGATTAAAAGAGATAAATTTCTTAAAAAGTTCTCCCTTTCTAGATCATCTTGCAAATATCGAATGGAATATCTAAAAACAATATTTCCTATAAGAAGAACAGTTGTCGAAATTATCCCCGAGAGAATATCAAGCTTAAGCCCCAGAGGCATAATTGATGAAAACTTCCAGACCGATAGCTCAAGCGGCACTCCAGAAATATAAGTCATTACACTCAGAGTAAGTAGTATTACTGGCCCTAAACTATTAATTAGAATTGTCCTAAAACCTAGGTCACACTGATCTATTCGCCTCGTTAATATGGGCAGAATAATAACAAGCGGTAGTAAGTAGCTGAAATTATACATCCTATCTCCTTTCCATAGGACGATATCAGAACATTTTAATTCATGCAAATTATTTCATGTATCAGCGTGCATGGATAATATTTCATGTATTTTTTCGCAGGAAATACTGTATATTATTTTCACTGGAGGATTAATGGACAATAATAGGCCAAGCTGGACTTTCTTTAGTAATCACGGACACATATACTTCTTGCTCGCAGCCAACGAAGATATAACAGCACGCGAAATTGCGATGCGTGTCGGAATTACGGAGCGTGCAGTCTTAGGAATTATTCAGGATTTGAATGAGGCCGGTTATATCATTAAGAAAAAAGTGGGAAGAGCAAACCGCTACAGTATTATCTCAGATAAAACATTGAGACACCCTCTTGAATCAAATGTGCTACTCAAAGACCTAGTCGATTTGATTAGTAAGGGAAAAGAAAACTAGTTACTTCTCGTACTTGATTAGAACATCCCTAAGTTTATCAATCTTAACAGGCTTGCTGATAAAATCAGTCATTCCTGCTTCAAAGCATTTCATCTTATCATCATCGAAGGCATTTGCCGTCATCGCGACGATAGGTAGCTCACTCGCATTGTATTTTTCTCTAATCTTTTCAGTTGCAGTGACCCCATCCATGACAGGCATCTGCATATCCATAAAGATAAGATCAAATTTTTCTTTAAGACACATCTCAACTGCGACTTGACCATTCTCTGCGACAAGACAGCCTAGACCAAGTTTTGAAAGATAGGACTCAATAACTTTCACATTAATCTTATTATCTTCGACGACAAGGATTTTTAAATTTGAATCGTTAAAATTCAGAGCTCCTAGAGAAGGACTTTCGGCGACTAAAGCTTCTGTTTCCTTTAAGTTTAGTTCAAGAGTGAATTTTGACCCCTCTCCCTTTTGACTTTCAGCATAGAGCTTCCCCCCCATCAAATTTGCAAGATTCAAAGAAATAGAGAGTCCAAGACCCGTTCCACCAAACTTTCTCGTTGTAGAAGCATCGGCTTGAGTAAAAGGTAAGAAAAGTTTTTCAAGAGCTTCATCAGAGATTCCAATTCCAGTATCAGAGACATGAAACTTAAAATTAAATACTCCATCTTCTAACTCTTTAACTTCAATAATCAGATAGACTCCTCCAACTTTTGTAAACTTTAAGGCGTTAGAGAGAAGATTGATAACAATTTGTTTGATTCTTGTTACATCACCAATCACAAATTGTGGCACCTTACCTTCAATCTTAGTTTTGTAACTTAAACCCTTGTGAATAACTCTATCTTTGAAAAGAAATGATATCTCACCGATACACTTTTCGAAGTCAAAAGGGTGGGGATCGATTGTCAGCTTACCTGCTTCAATTTTACTAAAATCCAGGACATCATTAAGAATAGTCAAAAGATTTTCCCCACAAGAATCAATTGTCTCAACCATATCTTGCTGCTTTTCAGTTAAAGAACTTTGTCGCAAGAGAGTAACCATTCCAAGAATACCATTCATTGGAGTTCTAATCTCGTGAGACATATTTGCTAAGAATTCAGATTTACTTCTAGTTAATCTCTCAGCTCTTTCTTGTTCTCTTTTCATTCGGAGACTAACTTTCTTAAAAATATCCGCGGCCTTAGCGAGCTGACCAATTTCATCATTTCGCTCAAGACCAGGGATCTCTTGATTAAGATTTCCCCCGATAAAACTTTTAAATGTTTTTGATATGTCCTGAATTTCATAGGCCACTTGTTTTCTAAAATAAATGGCAATGATGAGCATCAGAACTAAACCTGTAATACCAATAACAATAGTCCTTCTGACATTTTCCTCGAAACGACTATCACTCATTTTAAGAAGTTCCTCTAAACGAATGAGAGTTTCTTGTCTTAATTTCTTCGAAACTGTCGTAAACTCTAACGTGTAGCCGGCCATAACCACATTTACAAGAGAAAGGTAAATTCTATTTGCCTGAATGGCCTGATCAAAGAGAGAGTTAAAACGTTCTATATATCCTGTAAACTTTAAGTAACTCTTACTCCCCAATTTAGATTTATTCTTTCTTAAATAAGAATCAAAGTCCCCTAAAACACTTGTTAAATTTCTCTTATATCGATAATCTCTTTTTGAAAGAAATCCTGTCGCGTTGATATTTATTCGAGACCAAAAGAGGTGAATATCATTTAAAATCAAATGTATTTCAGCTCTTTTTTGATTTCTTTCCAGAGAGTCAATATAGCTTTCAACTTCGCTCCAGAAGTTTGGAAGATCTTTTGATAAGATTTTTTCACGATAATCATAGCGCTTCTTTAATGAATCGATATTCTCCCCATAAGATTTTAAAATATTTTGAAGAGTAGAAATTTGATCCTTAGTTTCCTTCTTATCAATTGAGTTTGAGACCTTATGAAGTTCTTCCTTTATTGACTCATAGCTCTTCTTGATTTTATTAAGTACAGAAGAGCTTCCCGTCATACCATAGACAGTCGTTAGTCTTTGAATTTCAGAAATCTCTCTGTTGATATTAATAATTTTTGAAGAATTAATTGTTAGGCGTGAAATTTCTTTTTGACTCTTTCTCTCAAGGCTAGATACTTGATAGAAATTAGCGACTAGGGCTAAGAAAATCCCAAGAACAACGGCAAACCCAATAACAACTTTCGTTGCTATTGAACTATTATTTAAGGCCTTGAGTATTTTCATGGCAGTCCTAGGCGTTTAAGAATTCATACCACTTGTCTAAGCTGTAATCATAATTACTCATAACAGTATTCCAAACGGCAATATTACTAAATCGATTAATATATGAACCACCATTTCTAAATTGACCTTTCTTAACAGAGACTCTACCATCTGTTCCCTTAAGATCTACTCTAGCAATCTCTCCCCCATACCAGTAATCCCACTCATCCTTACTCATAAGAGGTCTTGATCTCTCTGGGTTGGAGATATAGTAACCTTGTCTTGCAATAAATGCCCCTGGTTCACCAGAAAGCCACCAATTCATATATTCATAGGCCGCATCTTTAACATGCCCTTGAGTTTTCGAAGAAAGACACATGACACCATGCCAAGCCCTGTATCCTTCTTTAGGAGCGGCATAACGAACAGGGACACCCAATCCTCTCGCCCCAGAAACACCAGGTGAGAACATACTTTCTATAACAACTCTATTTTTAACCATGAAGTCAATTGATTCTGGAACTGAAGACCAAAAACCTCCAAAATGTCCCTCTTGCTTTTTCTTAATTAAGATAGAGAAGAGTTTATCAATTTCTTCAGTTGTCATATTTCCGATGTCTTTAAATTTCATAAGTCCTTGTGCCTGAGCAGCAAGTGCCATATCGAAAATTCCTATCGTCGGAGCATTTACAATTCCAACCTTTCCCTTATAACGATCATCTAAAAGCCATGCCCAGCTCTCTGTTTTATAGGCTTCTCCAGCGGGGATAATATTTGTATTGTAACCAAATGAATCAACATTATGAACATAAGGCATAAAGCTAATCTTCTTTGAATCCTGACTACCAAGTTTCCCATCATCTTGTACATAGAGTAGCTTATATGGCGCATCTCCTGCCCCAAAACTTGCCTGAGGTGAAATCTTTCCTGTCTTAGTAATAGTATTGATTTCCTTCCAATACTTTAGGCGATCGATTTCAATTCCTTGAATGGCCTTTGCAGACCAAAGAATATTAATACTATCTGACCACTGCTCATAGAGATCAAAACTTGCTGGATCAGACGATGCTTTTTGTAGTACGGCCGCAGAACCTGCAGGAGAGAAAACCAGATTTATTCCTAAATCCTTCATTGCTTTCTTTCTCAACTCTTCTTGTAATGTCACATGAGTCCCAAGAACTCTAACTGTTTGGGTTTTCTTGGCAATAATATTTGGAGCACTTAGTGTACTTGAAACTGCGACACCAGCATGGGCACTCTTAAGCAAAAAATCACGTCGTGATAGTTTATCACTCATAGCTATCTCCTAAATAATTCATGGGTTCGAAATATTTTATCAAGACTTTAACCATAGTAAACAAATGATATTTTCCCCATTATACTTCAATACCAAGTAACGAGTTCAACTATTCTTTATAGATGCTAAGTTGCTGAAATAGCTCAGACTTTCCTTTTAACTTTGGATGATAGGTCCAATAGAAAACGCTCTGAGTGCCTCTATTATAGCAGTGATTTCTTAAGTTATTGAAAAACCGTTTAAATAAACCAGTCCCTCGTGAATGAAAATCGACGAAGCCGTTAATTAAAAGAGTCGTTCTTCTTGTATGAATAAGAGTCGCTCCCGCCACAATATCCGACTCCTGGTTTCGGCAAAGATAGAACTCAAAATTGGCCTTATTCAGCTCGAAGACAGAGAGAATTTTCTTTTGTGTCACGATATTTAAGTTAGAACTATTTGCTTCAACCAGTTTAAGATAATTATTATCAACCGATTGTTGATAACTATATCTTTCTTTCCCACTAATAAAAGTCTCTGTTGTTTTTTCGACAATATACTCTGGTTGCAGAATCATTTTTCCTAGAGAGATATTACTCGGATTAAACTCATTGAAACAATTAAACCATAAGGACTCGCAAGCTAACTGCTTCCTTTGTTTTTCAATTTCTAGCTTTGTAAGGTCTGAAGAAAGAACAAAGTTTGGAGTCATAATGGGGTTATTAAATTGATCATTTTTAAACCCCATTAAATTTTTAGTTTCGACAATATTTTCTCTAAACACTTCTTGGTAAAAATCTAGTACAAGATTTGAAATCCTCATCCTGTAGTACTCACTCTAAGACAATCGGAAGAGATTTAAACCCCGAAAAAGATAGCGAGTAATGATCGCGCACAGAAGGCATCTGACCAAGACGAATATTTGGAAATTTCTCTACAAAGTAAGAGAATAGTTTATTCATTTCAATTCGTCCCAATCTTGCCCCAAGACAATAGTGGGCTCCATGACCGTAAGAGAAATGATTAAATTTCTTTCTACTTAAAATAGGTAAATGAGGGTTTTGGAAAATCTCCTCATCGCGATTGATACAATGAGTACTGATGAAAATGGTTTCCCCTTTTTTCACAATTTGATCACCGATAGCAGTATCTGCTAAAGCAACCCTAAAGATAAAGGTGACCGCAGGATCAAGTCTCTTAAATTCCTCTATCATAGGTATTATAAGTTTTGAATTATCTTGAACCTCTTTTAAAGTTTTTTGATCGTGCAGAAGTTGAAACATGATATTATTAATTTGATCCGTCGTAGTCACTTGCCCCGCAACAAGCATCATAATCGCTTGAGAAATTAGGTCTGCTTCATCAAAGTCAAACTTATTGGCCACTTTCAGCATCCCAGAAAAGAAGTCATTTTCAGGACTCTCTCTTCTCTTAGTTAATAACTCCTTAAAATATTCCCTTAAACTTTGTGCTGCCTTATTAACTCGAATACCATCTTCATTTTCATACGAACTCCCTCCTCCAAAAAAGCCAGTCATAGTATTGGACCAGTCGCTAAATTTCTTCCTATCTTCTTCTGGAATACAAAATAGCTCCGCTAAGATAACTGAGGGAAGTCGAGCGGCAATATCTTGGGCAAAGTCAATCTCTCCAAGATCATTTGTTTTTGCTTCATTGATAAACTGATCTAAAAAGAAAGGGATTTTTTCTGCGTAGTGATCTATGAGTTCATCATTCAGTCCGAAAGTAGCAATACTTCTTCTTTTACGATGATCTTCTCCATCTCTCATCACCATCATTCGAGAGACAACCTCAAAGAAATCAGTAATGAGACTCAAATCCATATTTGGCATTCTCGAAATAAAGAAACTACTACGATCACAACTAATAGCTGGATTCTTTAGTGCCGCTTTTGCAAGAGTTGCCTTCGTCACAACATGAAAGTTTCCTTTAGGCCAAAAATAAATATCTCCAAAAGACTTAACATAACTCACAAAATCATGGTGAAAGCTTGTGACTTGGGCTTCTTTTTTAAAATCATGAAAACCATTCCCATCTTTAACTATTCTTTTCATTACTGTGCTCTCCTTACCTTATTTGTATTCTCTTTAACAATCTCTTCCCCTCTTCACTAGAGATAAGGGCACGTCTTCCGTGTAAGAGAGAATAATTATCAGCAAAGAGTAAGTCCCCCTTGCTCCATTGATGCTCATAGAGATATTTAGAATTTATAATTTTATCTTCTAATGATTTAATGGCCTTATC
>NZ_AUNJ01000467.1 GCF_000447775.1 Bacteriovorax sp. DB6_IX | reverse complement strand
TTGATTTCTTTAAGGCTTCTTCTTGTGCCTTCTTATGAGTAATATCGGTTCTGATTGAAATTAATTCTACGATTTTACCGTCTTGATTGCGAATTGGAGAAATAGTGCTCTCAACCCAATAATAAGTCCCATCTTTGGCCCGATTTTTAATTTCTCCCTGCCAGGATCTTCCAGAGAGAATTCGATTCCAAATCTCTTTCCAAAATTCCTTTGGATGGTAACCTGAATTGATTACTCGATGATCTTTACCAACAAGTTC
>NZ_AUNJ01000466.1 GCF_000447775.1 Bacteriovorax sp. DB6_IX | reverse complement strand
TTTCCAAAAATCATTTAATCTTTGGTCATAGCCAATATTAATAAGCCACTCACCTTTTCTTTCAATATCAAGAAAAACTCCAAGTAGAAGCTCTTTTGAGTAAGCATCATTGAAAGTTAAACGGTGACCGATAAAGAGATCACTTTGAAAAACACTTATTTCTTGTCTTGTTTGTTGATCTGCTTCGAAGACCCTTTGATATTCAGTGAAAAAAGTAGAATCCCAGCCAATATCCCAAGTATGAGAATACTCATGCCCTATAGCAGCAGTTGTATAATCAATTGGTCTCCTTAAACCAGCACCGGTAAGGAAGTTTTGTCCATCTACAGTGTCAAACTTACTACTAAGCATCTCAAACTTAATAATATGCTCTCCTAAGAAGTAAGTGCTAGCAATCCCTAAATCAAGAACATCAAAATAGTAGGCACTTAAATCGCCGCTTGGAACGATTACCGTAGAGGTCACGACTGTATAATCTTTATAACCGACAATTGGTCTATTTCGATCAACGTGATTTAAGGCAAATGCCATAAAATCAAAATCTCCAATTTGTTTAGAATACGAAATACCAAATTGCCAAACCTGACGATCTTCGGTGTATTCAGAGCCTGAGACTCTAATCACTTTTTTAGGTTTTGCTCCGTCGGCTATTCTTGAATCGGCCGAAGGGAAGAAACTTTCTTCAAACATAGGAAAAGCATAGAGCTTGATATTCCCAAAATCAGATTCATTCTGGATGACTAAAGATAATTCACCCTTCTTATCAAAATTTTCAATATCACTATCTAGTAGTCGCGCATTGGCCACGTCTGCAGGATGAAAAGACTCCATTTTTGACCAGTTATAAATTTTATAACCTATATCAAAACGAAAGCCCATTGTTCCATAATATGAATAGTACAAGTCGTTTACATTCAAGTAACTATTCTCTCTATCTTTAGAGTTTGCTTTACCAATGATACCAAGTTTATATTCACCACCTAGAATTTCACCAGTATCTTCAACTTCAAAACTTGCGAAGCTTAGATCATTAATCTGATTACTCTTTTCTTTTGTATAACGGTGATATGAAAAAGAAATCTCCCCTCGTCCATCAGCATAAACAAGGGGAGAACTTATAATTAGATAAGATAATAGAAGTTTTTTCATTACTTTAATGCGTTCTTGTTGAACTTTCTTGATGGAATCTTAACTCCAATCTTTCTATCTTCCCAAGAGAAAACAGACTTCTTCTTATTTTGAACATTTGTCATGTCGATTTTATTGGCACGGAACAAATTCTTCCCGCCTACTTTATACTGTTTAAATCCACTAAAGATTGCAAACTTAAGTAGTTCACCACGCTTATTGTAGTACTCACTTTTTACCGCTGCTAAATACTTCTTCGATACATACATAGTCACTTTACTATAAGAGCTTTTTGATTTTGATTTTCTTTCTAAAACCCATGTATCCTGACCCTCAACTTTCTTTTCACCCTTTAGATCATATGTGTATTTATCAATAGACTGAGATCCTAAATCTTCAAAAGAAAACTCACTTCCCATGAAAGAGCTTCCCTTTGTCTTAGAGTTAATTCTTTTTACTCTTCTTAGAGAAGGTAGATAGAGCCATTGATCGTCATCATCTTTCTTATGGGCCCAAGTTAAAAGCTTCGTCCCCTTAACGTCAGCAGGCTTCTTAAAGTTCATAAGAGTTTTGTCAATAGTATCAGATTCACTTGAACTTCCTTCCATAACTCGAACAATCTCCTTACCTGTTGGATCGATTAGAGTTAATCTCATTGTTGAAGTTTCACCGATATAACCACTATTTGCAGCATCCATTTTCTTTGCGATTTCCCATCCCTTTTCAACAGATGCAAAAGAGAAAGAACTCACAACTAAAGATGCTAATACTAATTTTTTAAACATTAATGACTCCTAGAGCGATTTAGATTCTAAGTTAAATGGAGTGTTAATCTCCACGGAACCACCACCTTTTGGTCTAGGAAAAATGATAGTCTTTAAGTGACTAATCATACATCCCCTAACTCTTGCTGGTAGATTTTCCCCTGATGTTACAGATGCTCTCATGACGTGCCCCGAAGGTCCAATCAAAAACTTAAGACCTAGAATACCACTAATTCCAGCCTGTCTGACATCAAGCTCCTTTTGGTAACAATATCTAAATTGCGGAACATTTTCCAATAAAATACGGAGGACGTCATTTCTGTCCATCGTCCCTAGAATAATAGTTCTTTCAGGAATCCCCGCAGTAAAGACCTCTTTCTTAGAAGTTACACCATCAGTACCAAAACTTTTCGCTAACTTACCCTTTGTCGCACCGGTCAAAGATCCTGGGTTATTATTAACTGTTGCTCTTTTTATAGATGTATTTCCTGAACTACTAATTGTATTAGAAGTATCTTCGTAACTTTCTGAAACTCCACCTTTAGCAGCTGCTTGTGAAAGAGCTCCCCCCTTGGCCATTAGGCTTGAAATTGAAGAGTTAAAGTCTACAGATTTGTAAGTGTCTACTCTACCCTTATAATTTGGATTCTTCGTCACTTTCTTAACTGTTGATTTACGACGGGTACTTCCCCCTTTCGCTTTGGCAACTCTTTTAGGGGTCTTATTTACAGTCTTTCTTTTATTTGTTGATTTAGCAGGCTTTCCTTTTTTAACAAGGCCCACTTTCTTTGCAGTAGAGTCCCCCTTAGACTTTTGAATTTTCTTAGGCTGCTCTTTAGTTGCAACTTTTTGTTTCGAAGGCGACTTTACCTTGTTCTGCTTCTTAGACTTCTTTACAATTGGATCATGCTTCTTAGTTACTCTAAGTTGCTTTGGCTTATAAAGAATTCTTGCAATTCTCTCTGGAACCTTTTCTTTTTCAATCTCTTCATCTACTTCAATTAGACTTACCCCAGAAATAAATGCAAAAACTAAAATAAGACAAAGTATTAGGTATTTCTTAAATTCAGGATCTTTTCTTAAAATTGGAGCACTTTTGACAATAGGAGGTGCCTCATCTCCCTTTACAAAGATTTTAATATCTTCCTTATCAAAGAGAAGGATATCCTCTTTACTTAGGAGAACATTATCACCTGTCTGTCCAGACTCTGAGAATGACTTTTGCTTAAACCCCGGAACAGAATTAACAAAAATTTCTTTGTTCTTTATCTCGATAAACGGAATTTTTTCTTCTTTTCCAAGATAAGGAAATTCAATATCTTTTAAAGAGTTCGAAACACCAGATAGTCTATAGATTCCATTCTCATCTGGGATATAATCAACAGAGATAATTTTATCTTTAAAAAGTACAATGACTTCTGCAGCTTTTTTACTAACATCATACTTAAAAATTGGCTC
>NZ_AUNJ01000465.1 GCF_000447775.1 Bacteriovorax sp. DB6_IX | reverse complement strand
CAAACAATAAGGTAAACAAAAAGAAGGCCCCATAAATGGGGCCCTTTATCTTAAAAAGCCTATTAGCTTCTTAGGATTCTATTAGCGTCTTGCTTAAGCTTTTCTTCTTCAGATAACTCACCGTCATTTTCAGTGTTGTTTTCTGCAGCTAGCTTATCAAGCTCTTCTTTTGCTTTCTTTGCAGCAGCAAGTTCTTCTGCTTTTTTCTTGTTTTCTTCAGCTTGTTGAGGATCCATAGTTACAGTAACTGTGAATTTTGCTTCAACACCTGAGAATACCTTAGCAGTAACTTCGTACTCACCTAGTTCTCTGATTGGGTTATCAAGAGTAAGGTGTCTTCTTTCTACATCGTGACCTAGCTTAGCTAGTTCTTCAGAAAGCTCTTGAGTTGTAACAGAACCGAAAAGTTTTCCGTTTCCACCACATCTTTTTACTAGATCAAGTTTTACACCTGAAAGACCTTTAGCAACAGCTTCTGCTTCAGACTTTTGCTCAGCTACTTTCTTAGCTAGCATTTTCGTGTAGTGCTCAACCTGAGCTTTATTTGATTCATCTGCAAGAACTGCAAATCCGTTAGGGATTAAAAAGTTTCTAGCGTGACCAGCAGAAACATTTACAACCTCTCCAACATTTCCTAGAGACTTAACTCTTTCTTTAAGGATAACTTTCATGATATTTCTCCTAATTTTCTTTTCTTTTAAAATACTTTCTAAAGTCGGCCCATAAATCGAATAAACCAACAATAGCGACAAACCTAAAAGCTAAAAAAATTGTCATAACAGTTAAGATGCTTCTTAAAAGTCCTGTAATCTTTAAAAACTTTAGAAGGTCGAGATAAATTCCCATTCCTTGGAAGAAGTAAAATACTCCTAAAGACCAAAGAATATTTGCCCCAACGACTTCTAAGCTCTTACCTCCGAGATACTCACCACCAATAAAGAGGGCGAATCCTAATATAACAAAGTACATCAGAAAATCAGGGGCCTTGAAGCGTACAAGATCTTTTAATCCAAAGCGATAATCATGCATCTCTCTCCAGATCATGCCATTTCTTAGTAACATAAAAAGAGTTAACCATAATACAAAGAAAACTCCGACAAATGTTACAGCAAAGACACTCTCAAATACCGCATTAACTAACTCTTTTGGCTTACTTAAAAATGCTTCGAGATCTCTGGCAGGTTCACCACCAGCTTTCATAATTTCTAAGTAGTTTGGCTGATTCTTTATTTGCTCGAAACCAGTGACAACTAATTTTTCAACTTGAACCGTTAAAGGTTCTGGTGAAACAAGAGCTGTTAAACCGACCAAGGCAACAAGAACACCAAATATTAAAATTCCACGAGAGATTAAACCTTTAACAGGATTCTCTCCTCGCATAATGATTGAAGAAATGGCGACTGCAAAAATCACCGATCCAACCATCATAAATGCGTAGTGGGATAACATTTCATAACCAGGGGCACTCATTGAAACACCATAAGTGATTCCAGCTAATAGCCCTGAAACAAGAAATGTTCTTTTTAAACCATAAAGTAAGAATGCTACGGCCAATGGAAGAGGCGCAAATATCGATAGCGGTCCAACGACACCTAATGCAAGTGCAATAATACATAAGAAAACAAGCTTCCCAAAACTAAGCTGTCCTAGAACAACTTCTTTTTGTGGGCCAGTTGACTTTGAATATGAATCGTTTTCACGCGCCATCATTACTTAACCTAGTCAATCCAATTATTCAGCAAATCTTCCTGCTAAGTGAGATACAAGACCGATATTTCTAGCTCTCTTGATCGCTGTTTCAGCAAATCTGTGGTGCTTTCTTGAAATACCAGAAACTCTAGCTGGAGAAATCTTTCCGAATTCGTTGATTAGCCAGTTGTAAGTCTTAGGATCTTTCCAATCTGCAGTGATGTTGTTTGCTTTGAACCAACATGCTTTTCTCTTAGCAAATTTTCTCTTGTCCTTATCAGCACCTTTATCTAGTTCATCAGTTTGTGAACCAGCGTGAGACTTAGAGTATGGACACTTGTAAGCTTTAACAACAGCTTCAGCTTCTGCATCTTTGTCTGATAGTTTAACTGTAAGTGACTTGTGTACTAGCTCGTTAATTTTGAAACGTCTTGCTAGCTCTGTGTTTGCTTCATTGTTTGCTTTATAAATGAAGTAGATGTAATGACCAGTTCTTGAACCATTCTTTGCTAATTGCGCGAATGTTTTCTTTCCCCAATCATCAGTAAGAAGAACTTCTCCGTCGAAGTCTTTTGCAACTGCTGCAACCATATCTTTAAGTGATGTTAGTTGCTCTTCAGTAGCTTCCGGTCTGGCTACTAATGCCAATTCGTAAATCATACAAACCTCCTGAACAATTTATATTAATTGCCCTAAACCTCTGTCGTTTAGAGCGAGTAATCTGTGTTTAAATGTGTGGTGAATGTAACAACTAAGATCCCTTAAGTAAAGGGAATTGAAGCATTTGCCGTATTTTTTATGGGACTATTTTTGACTATAAGTACCTGTTATTACGCAACTACCCATTCGTTTAGGATTTTTACCTTATCATTTATGTCATCCAGCTCCAAAATGGCCTGCTTAAGCCCTGGATTCTCAATAATAAACTCACAAATAGCGGCCACAAGAAGGACCGGATCAGACAATGAGCCAATGACCTCTTCAAACTGCTTATTATCAGCAAAATAGCTTCTCCCCCAATTGCGAAACTCCAATTCAAGATGCTTTAACGAGATAAAGTTGTCAGGCATGACTGTTTCAAACTCAATAATCTCTCTGGCAAGAGCAACATTATAAGGTTCGTCAGTCTCGAGTAACTGCATGATTTCAACCTTAAACATCGGCTCGAGCACAATTAGCATTTCTGGTCCACTAGGGTTTTGTTGTAGTAATGTAGGAATCCCGCAACCGGCGATACATTTCACATAGGGTAAACTCTCGTGATTAATACGTGTGACCCCATCCTCTTCATCTGTCATCCCATAACAAAGGGCCACAGGAATTCGCTCTTCTATTGCCTTATGAATCATATCGACATAACGAGGCTCGAAAACATTAAGGGGTTTTCTAAGGACTGGTTGATAGACAACCCTAGGCAACGGAAAGAGAAAAACTTTTGTAAGGTTCATATTCCTATTGTGGGGCAGGTAGTGAAAAACTGCTAGGAAAAAGACTGAGACTTAAGCTCTACAACCTATATAGAGCTTAAGTCATTAATTTTATTAAAATAAAGCGTTATCAGCGTATGGGAATAGTGGTGTAGCACAAGCTTGCAGGTTTCTATCAAATGAGATGAACTTCTGCCCATTCTTATACCATCTCACCTCTACAATCTCCTCTCTATTGAAGTGATCAGAAATAATCAGGATATCTCCAAACATCTCAAGTTGTGGAGTTGGAAGATAATCAAATGATTCTACGAAGACATATCCACCATAAGGTGCTGACCAAACAGGTGAATCCATATCTTCAACGAAGTTTGGAGCGTCAACTGATAGCCACTCTTTCATATTCTTGGCATCTTTTAAAAACTGAGAAGCCTTTCTATATTTAAAACCAACTTCCTTTAAATCTTTATCAATACATGGGCTCTTTGCCATTGTATTTAGTGAAAGTAATGCAATTAAGATTGTTAATGCTTTCATAAGTCTCTTCCTCTCTAAGTGATAGTCGTGCTTGTGTTTGAATTAAATCATTCAATCAAATCAAAATCTATTTATCAAGCAGATTTTGATCAGTAATAATACGCACACCCTTTCTCTTAAAGAAGAAAGCAAAGGCCCACTGGATAAAGACCATGACTCTATTTCTAAAATCAATTAAGAAGAGAATATGAATAAAGCTCCAACTTAACCATGCGAGAAGACCAGCTAACTTAAATCCATGAAAATCCATCACGGCCTTGTAGTTTCCAATCGTCGCCATTGTCCCCTTATCAAAGTAGCTGAAGATAAGCTTCTGCCCTAACTTAATTTGCTTGGCCACATGTCGCCCTTGTTGAGAAGCAACAGGGGCCAAAGCAGGAAGGGGGTTTTGATTCTTATCTTTAAAATGAGCCGAGTCGCCGAGAACGAAGATTCTAGGATATTTTGGGATTGATAAATTATTTTCGACAATAACTCGACCCATTCGATCCTGAGCAACATTCAATTTTTTTAGAATAGGAGAAGCGACATTTCCTGCTGCCCAGATAATATTATGTGATTTAATTTCTTGTTGATCTGTTTTTACAAGACCTTCTTTAATCTCTAAAACTCGCTGGCCAACTAAGACCTCTACACCAAGAGCTTCAAGATAACCTTTCGCCTTTTCTGAGAGTTTTCCAGAGTATGCCGGTAAGACCTCCTTACCTCCTTCGAGAAGAAAGATTTTAGCTTTACTGGGGTCAAAACTTTTAAACTCTTTAGAGAGAATATCATAGGCAATCTCTGCAAAAGCTCCCGCAAGCTCAACGCCTGTAGGCCCTGCACCAATGATGACAAAGTTTAATTCTTCACCGCCAGAGTTTTCGCACTCTTCGAAGGACTTAAGCATTTTATTTCTTATCGCAAGAGCATCCTCAATTGTTTTTAAACCAGGAGCAAAGTCTTTCCAATTATCATTGCCATAGTAGAAAGGCTTAGCCCCTGGGGAAAGAATGAGGTAGTCGAAGGGGTGAGAGACATTAGACGACGTATGAACAATTTGTTTTTCTTTATCTATATCGACTACCTCATCGAGGAGAACTCTAGTATTAGTAGCTCCTGCTAATATCTCTCTCAATGGTGCAGAGATATCAGCAGGAGAAAGTGCCGCCGAAGCGACTTGATATAATAAAGGCTGAAAGAGATGATGGTTCTTCTTATCAATAAGAGTGACGTCAATATTAGTATTGGCCAGGGCCTTTGCAGCTGCAATACCTGCAAAACCACCACCGACAATAACAACCTTTTTCTTCATTTTTACTCCGATTTGGATCATGTAAAAAAGTGATATGCCTCACTTTACGGTAAATATAATTTTGAAACAATACCCAAAATATGCAATAATCTATTTCCAATATGGAAATAATACAAAAGACTACATTTGATAGAATTTATGCCTTCCAATTAGCGATGGTGGTCCTTAAAGAGGGTTCATTTGTTGCAGCAGCGAGAA
>NZ_AUNJ01000464.1 GCF_000447775.1 Bacteriovorax sp. DB6_IX | reverse complement strand
TATAAGAAATCTCAGCTTGAAAACAGAAATCAACTGGCTTCTTATTTCTTAGAAGATCTTTTCTAATCAAAATCAAAAAAGGACCATAAATATGGTCCCTTCATGTATACTAATTTTTTAAATTCTTACTTCTTTGCTTGAACGTCTTTGATTCCAACTGAACCAATAAGGAATTTCTTATTTGTCGTGAAGTGAAGTTTCTTCGCCTCATTGTTCTCAAATAAAAGTTTCCAATCACGTCCTTCTTTTTCAACTTTTAGATCATAGTCTTTCTTTGTTTTCTTAAGAGCATGAACTAGAGTTGTCATGGTAATGTCCCCGCCATAATTAACGTTAACATTCTCTGCTCTAAGAGCAACCACATCGTAACCACTTCTCTTTACGATCGTTACTCCCTTTTCCATTTCAGAAGGAGTGAACTCAACGTGATCAAGAAGCTTACCTTTTGCACTTAGCTCTTTCTTGTAGATTTTTACAACAGACTCTGTTGCATCATCTGTTTGAAGACCAATTTTGTAGATATTGTTATCATCATCATTGGTAATAGTCGCAAGAACATGGTCCTTTGCTTGAATCGATTGCAGTGTTCCCAAAAGCAATGACAAAAACAAACTGGTTTTGATTAAATTACTCATCCTCGACTCTCCCTTGTTGCGGCCATTATAGCTTGGGCCAGATTATAAACAAGCGAGTGTGAAATTATTCCCGAGGGACAAAGTGTCCCCAGGGATTTTTCTTAAGGGATACTAACTTAAGGTATTGAAAATAATAGGCCCACCGACATGCTTAAACTCATCATCGGCAAGGTTTTGATAGTCGTAATCTTCTAGCTGATTTCTAAGAATAAGCGAGATATAGTCCTCAACTCCATAAATTTCACTGAGTCCAAAAGAAGAGATAAAGGCCTCGATCTTAGGATTTATCTCGTCAGTGAACTTCATATCCTTCATATAGAGAGAGCTGAACTCTTTCAACTCACTAATCTTCACACCCATTTTCTGGGCCCCTTCTTCCTCGAATTTCCCTAGAGTGAAGTTGATAAAGCTTGAGATCATCACGGCCTCAAAATCAATACTTGCTATATCGTAGTTCAAATAGAAAGTGTCAGAGAGTTTTCCCTCTCCTGTAAGAGCAAGATAGGCATCTCTAAAACTCTTAATGAATGGGAGAAGTGAAACTAGAAGATTGGCATTACTATTCATTGATTGCCATGTTTCAACACTATCAACACCGATAGCATCTCCCCCATGGTCTCTGGTTTGGACAGAGTAATTGAAAGTGTCATCGAGAACTTCTTCAAAATAAGCTCCTAAGAACTTGTCATCAAACTCATCCATACCAAAGCTTGCAAGTTCCTTCTTAAGACGCTTTTGAACAAGAGAAACAAGAGAATTTCCAATTTTATAAATCTCAGAAAAATCAAAGTAATCAAAGAGACTTTCATCAGCAAAGTTTCGCTTAGACTTCGCGTAGCTTAGACCAAGATTAACAAGTGCTTTGACCTTGCGGCCGACACGAGTCATGGCAACTGGTCCATCTTTCATCACTCCAGAAAATTCCATATTACCATTTAGGAGTCTAATAAAATTAAAGTGGAGATAGTGGAATCTCTCTTCATCTTCTACCTTAGAAAGCTCCGATGTGATAAGCTCACGACCACTTTCAAAGGCCACAAGAGAGTTTTGATGAAGAGTTTGAATCTTTCCAAGATCATCGATAGCGGCCTTAAGCTTTTCTTTCTTTGTAATAAAGACATCAATATGACCAATACTTGGAAATGAATTTACCATCTCTAGAGAATCAAAATAATCGACGAAACCATAGTCAGCAAGACGTCCCTTCTTAAAACGGTACTCTTCTTCAGATAGAGACATAAAGCCATCAGAAACAACTCTAAAGAGGTGTTGATAGGCCTTCTCAACTCCGAGCTCTGTATACAAGTCTTTTATAAGCTGTCTCACTTCATCGACAATGGCACAATCCTCATCAAATTCAACGAGAAGAAGATTGTCTTCTGTTAGGAAGTAATTATCGTGATCTGGGTACATTGGATCTTCAACATCAAATGTCCAAATATTAAATCGTCCTTTTAAGAAAATAAGAAACTCAGTCGACGTTCCAAATTCAAAACGAATTTTATCCTCAGGACACTTGGCAACGGCCATGACCCATGGCTCAAACTCGGCAGTATCAAGATTGTCCTTCTTCCAAAGGTCGAGATCATAGAAAACCGTTCGCTGCTCTTTTGAAAGAAGAGTCAATGAGTGTGTTTTCATCTCAATCGGAAGCTGTCTCATAGTCACATAAAGTGGTTGGACAGGAAGATTGGCAAGAGACTTTCCTTCAGAAATGTAGGACTCAATTAAGTCCATCGATGTATAGGCCTTAGACTCTTTTAGAACTAGCTCGATAACATCTTTTGTTGAAGTTAGACTCTTCTCTTTTTTCTCACTCATGACATACCTTTTTTCTTATTTTGAAACTTCAATTTCTATTACAAAAACGGCGACTTAGCAATTTAATGGGCCATCTATTTTTGGCCATAGAATTCCTAAGTCACTATAAATTCATTCACTCATTCAATAACTTTTATATATCAGCAAGTTACATGGCATAATACCTAGTAATACACTCAAGCATTTTACTTATTTTGACGAAAAGTAACACGATGAAGCAAGCTATCCAAGGCCTCTTTTTAACTTTGGTCCTTCTCTTGAACTTTGAGAATCCAAGGGCCCAACATTACTACTTACAAAAGAGTAGTCTGGATACTTCTGCGCCGACATATTCATATAATGGTAGCGCTAAGAGAAAACGCAATAGGACATTAAGAAAATTTCGAAATAAATATGGTCTTGAGTCCTATGAAGAGTATGATTTTAAGGCCTGTCAGCAATATCAAAAGGATGACGCTAACGAGAAATACTATATTAGCTGTCATGAGGGTCAACTCGTTCAGGATGAGAACTTTGAAAAGTTAATCGGCGCAACAAAGGCCATTGAGGCAAAGACCTACAAAGACAATCTCTTACATGAGCTTAAAGCTCACACTGTTAGTGAACTCGAAAGAAATATCAATAATCTCTCACTAATCAAGAAGTGCAGCAGCGATAGCAAGGCCGATGCCCAGTGTCCACAACTCCTATCGAAAATGCTTGAAGTCATGAAGACACAACTTCCTCAAATGAGAGCAACAATGGCCATGATGAAAGAGCCTATCAAAATGCGTGGCTACACAGGACCTCCTTATAGAACTCGAATAGAGCACGAAGTTCCAACTGGAGATATCCCTAACTTAACGAAGAATGAAATAGAAAAGGTCAAAGAAACGGCCGATGCTATTAAATATCAATTTCAACAAGACTGGTTTGCTAAGAATGCAGCAAGTAATCGCTGTATCGAAAACTTAAGTCCTACTTCCTATCAGTTTAAGAAGTCTGCTAATATCTCAGGCTACTCTTGTCAGGGCTATAATCAGCAAAAGCTCGATAATGATGTCAAAAGACAATTCAAAGACTTTAGAAAGAAATTAGAGAAGAACTATTTCACACTCATTTCACAAAACCCTATTCTTGCTCATCTCAATCTCACGGGTGAAGAAAGTCAAAAAGACAAACTCACTGAAGTTAATCGTGTTGTCACGAAACTTCTCGATCAGTCCAAGCAGTCTCTCGATGGCATAAAAGACTTAGATGGAGACGAGCTCTCAAGCCTCATAAGAAAAGATAGTATTGTTGAGAGCTACCTACAAAAACAAGGTCCTTCTGAAGTGCTTTGCGATGTTTCCCAGTCACTCAAAGACGAGGAAGACTTTGAAGAACTAAAAACAGATATCTTCCTGGCCGGAGGGGCGCTCATCGGTGGAGGGATCTGTGCTTTTACGGCCGGAATTGGCTGTGTCATAGGAGTTGGTGTTGCAACTGAAGCAGTAGGAATAGCGGTTGCACAAGATCGTTATGAAGACGCTGAACTCTCATTTAACTCAGGCCTTAGTAGTGCTGAAAACTATGATGATCGAAAATTTGAAAGAGACTTTACACTTTTATTAGCTCCTCTCTCAGCAGCAGGAGATCTCATTGGTAAGGGTGCTAAGATTGGTGCAAAGGCCTATAAATATTCTCCAGACGGATCAAGTTTTGATACGGATTTTATAGGAATTCGCCAAAGAGATAAGTTTCGTAGTCAAACCGACTTTAGGTCTCAGAGAGTGCCAAAGAATAAAACGGCCTTTATCAATAAATATGAAGGCCTCATCCTCGCCTCGCCTAAACTTAATGGACGATGGATAGAAACTGCCAAATCGCAAAATGCGGGTCTCTATCTTGATATAGAGAATGCCGCTCTTAAGAGACTAAATGATACAATTGGAGATAAGAGTTATGTCACGGCCTTAACCAATCTCCATAAGGACCTTGTCTCTTCTCGAATAAATGAGATGCTCAAGAAGTACCCTGGTGTAGATATTGAGGTTTACTCTGATTTTAAATCAGTCCGCTATGCCTTTATGCCCAAGGATATGTCTCAAGAGATGAAAGATGCCTTAATGAAAGATCTCAACGCTGTTTATAAAGAGGCAAATACAGAGTATGCCAATATGGTGAAATCTCTCGATGGTATTCCGGCCAAAGAAGACCCTGATCAGTGGTTTCAAGGAGGCCTAGGTCTAAGTGCAGACCAAGCTGGTCAAACAGCTAAGAAGGCGAGGTCTCTTTCTCGTCCAGCTCAACTTACGCGCTTTGACGATATCAAATCCCTCATTGCTGAAGATGTAAAAACTATTCAAAGTTTTACTTCATCCCTAGACTCCACTCATCCTCTATCAAAGGCTAACCTTGTAGAGACAATTCCAGGTACTTCAAAGCAAACTGTTAGCCTACCGGTATTTGAAGTAATCAGAAAAGTTAAGGCCCCAACTAATGAAGAACTTGCAGTTTTTAAAAGTGAGTATCTCAAAGAAACTGGTGAAGCTCTTAATAATCGTCAGGCGGCACAGGCCCTTTCTTCAAGAAGGCTGGCCAATGAACTAGAAACAAAGTTTGGGGCTAAACTCACTCCAGAGCAAGCTCAAGAGCTTTTCACTTATTCAAATAAACTCGATTCTCTGACTCCTGGACTATGGGTAAAAGAAAGAGTTAGCGCCAATCTCAACGAGGCCAATTTTGGCGGGATGTCTGGAGATGTCACAGGCATGGGCGCGAGAAATATTCGCCAAGTGGCCTATGATTTGGCCACGCAAAGTGATGGTGATCCAGCAAAAGTGATAGCCGCTACCAGACGTGGTGAACAGAATGTCACACAAGTATTTGATGATATCAAAAATAACTTTAAAACAACTGTTAAAGAAGTTCTTGATGAAAGAGGTATTGGTTTTAAAGATCCTTGTAGTGGTGATGACTGTGTGATGATTCCAGAAAAGCAGCTCTCAACTGCTGATGAGAACGCCCTTGTTGAGGCCTTTGCTAAACAAGGCAACCCTTCTCAGTATCGTCTCAGTTTTATTCCAAAGGGAGTCAAGGGAGCTGACAGAACGAACTTAGCCGTACATGGGGAATTAGTTGAAAAGGAATTAAGAAAGAGACTCATTGGAGTTAGCTCTTCAAAGATTGATCAACAAAAACTTTCACAACTCACTATGGCCACAAGAATGCCGGCACAGATTAATGAAGGAAATGTTCAATTGGTTCTAGGCATTGGTAAAGAAACAAAGCTTAGTGCAAAAGAGAGAAAACTCATTGAGGATACTCTTCCTGCGGCCATTCAAAAAGTTAATCAAGACCTGGCCCAAGAGGCACCAGATAAAGTTTTTCAATATGGCACTGGTGGAATTGATTGGATAGAATAATCCTTTTATTTGGCATCTTTAGTTATTTAAAAAAGTTTTAGCTGCTTATCAGAAAGAGGATTCTTCTGCTCTCTTTCGATCTTATAATCTTCCACATAGTCAAAGTACTCTTTCGTCTTTCTTGCCAAAATTCTATCCCAGTATTCAAAACCTTCTTCTTGAGACTGTGGTGAAGTTGTATCGAGCCATTTGATAATGTCTTTTTTTGCCAAATGGATAGGACAACGATCGTGTCCCGCCTGCTCGACTTCTAAAGGCGGCTCATCTGTGATCACGGCAAATGAATAGAAGTGTTGATGACTTTGATTATCTATCCACTTATCATAGAGGCAAGGAACATAGAGAGATTCAGCATGAGTGGGATGAAAACCGATAAGAACTTTCTTTCCATCGCGCTCAACCCACTCGTAGAATTTCTTCATAATAAAAACACCATGCTGCTTACCAATAAGACGTGACCAGGTCTTTCTTCTTGTCAGTGAATCTCTGCGGGCATTAAAGACATTATACTTATTGGGAACCTCTTCTAAGGAGCCAGCTGGCCTGACTCTATAGCGCATTGGTAGAACCAAGATTTCTTGATTATTGTAAATAGAAACTGGTGCAAACGATCCAGGAAAGACCTTGCCATCACTGCCCATCCTCTTAAAAATTTTGCTATTTTCATTGGATAAAGTTTTGAAATTATTAAATTCTCCCTTAAGGAATTTCGCTCCAAACTCTTCTGATATATGATTTAATTGTGTAAGTCCCTGAATTAAAAAGCACATAAGTTCTATTATTTTTAGCAAAAACATGACTTAAATCATGTCTTAGTCGTTGATTCATGTTAGATTGTAAATATATCTGTATTAGATTAATTATAACACACAAAGCATATTAAAGGATTCCTATGAGAAAGGTGAAAGAAGCTGATAAATGTCAAAATTGTCCATCTAAAGGTCAAGGCGTATTTTGCGACCTTGAGACTCCGGAACTAGACGAGCTTTCTCAACATAAAGTCACAAACCTTTATAAAAAAGGTCAAACACTATTTGTTCAAGGGAATCACCCATTTGGACTCTACTGTGTGAACTCAGGAAATATCAAAGTGACTAAGACTGGTCCAGATGGAAAGGAATCAATTGTTAGAATTGTAAAAGGTGGAGATGTACTAGGACATAGAAGTCTTTTTACTTCTGATTACTACACAGCGACTGCTACAGCGATTGAAGATACAAAAGTTTGTTTTATCGACAAGAAGTATATTCTTAAAATGATGCAAGATGAGCCTTCTGTTTCTCTTCACATCATTAATAAGCTAAGCCGTGATATGGGTGCGGCCGAGAATAAGGTGAGCTCTTTTCACCAAAAGAATGTGAGAGAAAGACTCGCAGAGCTCCTACTGCTCTTAAAAGAATCTCACGGTGAAAAAGTAGAAGAGAATAAATATAGACTCAATATCAAACTCACTCGTGAAGAGATGGCCACAATGATTGGAACAGCAAATGAAACTCTGATCAGATTCATCTCAGAGTTCAAAGACGAAGGACTCATTGAGCAAGATGGTAAGATCATCATCATTGCTAATGAAGAAAGGCTTATTGATTGGGCCAACGTCACGTACTAGTTAATAATCTAAGAAATTTTTATAAAAAAACTGATCTATCGCATGTTTAAGTCAGTGTAGATTTACTACACTGACGTTATGAAAGTAATAAAAAATATGGTGACAAGTATCGAACAAAAAATTATCCAGGAACTAACTGATAAAGGGGAACGTATCACCTATACGGCCACTTCAAATCTCTTCTATGAAGGGCAAGTTCCCGTCGTCGCCTACCTTATACTTTCTGGTAATGTTCACCTAATGAAAAGCAAAAAAATCAAGAGTACTATTGGACCAGGGTCATTAATTGGAGTCAAAGAATTGATGAAGAATGAAGCTGTCGAGTTCTCTGCCATGATAATGCCTGAAACAGAAGTTTGCTTTCTGTCTCGCAGTGATATTTTTGAAATCATCGATGAGAACTCGGAATTATCCGAGCACATCAGTCAGTTACTAACAGCTTAAAACTTAACTCTTTTTCTGATCTAGATCATGTAATTTTGATCCTTCGGTAGTTACTATGGATAGGTAACAAGGGAAACGTATATGAAAAAAATTGTTTTATTTTCACAACTTGAAGAAGAATCATTAAATCAACTTAAAAAAATTAAGTCTCATATGAATGTTGCAGACTTTGAGTTTCACCTTGTGCACTGTCATAAGATTCAAGTCTATATGAATGAGCTTTCGATTTATTCGTATCCAGGTGAAGAACAGTTTGAAGAACTGAAAAATGCGACAGATAATATATTAAAACAATTTGCAAATGAACTAGGACTCAAAAACTTTTCGGTACACTCCTTTATTGATGCTGATCCAAAAAGTCGATGTGTGACTTTCTTAGAAGATATCGATGCAGATCTCTGTGTTGTTGCGACAAAAGGCAAGAAAGGCCTTGAGGGATTCTTTGAAAGTTCTTTTTCTAGTCAAATGAATAAATACGCTCCTTGTGATGTCTTGGTTCTAAGACCAATAAAGTAAGAAGAGATTAAGGGCAAAAAAGAGAATGGAAATTCAAGGGCAAAAACAGACATTACTTAAGTGTGATCACTGTGAGGAAACAATTCCAAAAGATATGGAAATTGTCTCGCAGGATCATGTATTCTGTTGCCACGGGTGTAAAACAGTTTATTCAATTCTTGGTTCTAATAACCTCCAAGATTTCTATAAAATTCGAGATGATGAAGGTGCAAAGATTGCTCCAGTAAATAAGAAAGTCCAAGACTTCTCTTATATGGACGATGATTCCTTTATTTCAGAATTCGTTATGACAAAGAATGGTATTTCAACAGTTAAATTCTATATTGAAGGAATTCACTGTATGGCCTGTCTTTGGCTCATAGAAAAAACACCATCCTTTATTCAAGGTCTCACAAGTGCACGACTTAATATTGGTGATAATACTGCGGTTTTTGAATTTACAGAACAAACAAAGATTTCAGAACTTGCCAATGCGCTTACAAGATTAGGTTATGCCCCTCACCCACTAAAGATGAATGAAAGCTCTTATAATCTTCAAAAAAGAGAAGAGAGAACTGAACTTCTTAGAATCGGGCTGGCCGGTGCCTCGATGGGAAATATTATGCTCTATGCAATTTCAAATTATGCTGGAGCTGATGGATTTTACAGAATTCTTTTTAACTGGATTAGTTTTGCTATAGCTATCCCAGTTATTTTCTATAGTGCGATTCCATTCTATAAGACATCTTTACAGGCCATAAGAATGAGAACACTCTCAATTGATATACCCTTATCAATTGCAATGTTAGGAGGTTTCTTCTTCTCAACAGCCTCAATGTTAACTGGTGGAGACGCACTTTACTTTGACTCAATCACTGCCCTTGTATTTTTGATTCTTTTAAGTCGCTACTTTGTTAAGAAGGCAACTCAGTCAGGACTTAATGCTAAGGGATTGCAAACTTTCTTCACAAATACTGGAGTTCTAAAAGAAGTTGATGGCAAGTTTAAATCTGTTCACGGAAAGTATATCTCTCAAGGTGATAGAGTTAAAATCCTTAGTGGAGAGAAGATTATCTTTGATGTTGAGCTAGATTCAGATAAGGCCGTCATTGATAACTCGATCATTACAGGAGAGAGTAAGCCACAAGAAGTCATTGCTGGAGAAACTCTCAATGCTGGCTCAATTAATATTGGTCCTGAAATTACTGCAATTGTCAGAACAATAGGCGAGCAAACAAGAATTGGTAAAATCATTAAAGAGATTGAAGCAAGCTCAAAGGGACAAGGAAAGACTGTTCTTAGAGCAGATAAAATTGCAAAATACTTTATTGCTCTCGTTCTCATCCTGACTACTTATATTGGGATTTATTCTTATATCCAATATGGATTACACGAAGCGATCGCGCGAGCATTAGCTGTCATTATCATCAGTTGCCCTTGTGCTCTTGCTATGGCAACACCTCTTTCATTTATTAAGTCTTTAGGGCAACTCAAGTCATCTGGTGTTCTCGTTAAGAATGAGAGTGTTCTTGAGAATATAAATGAAGTTAAGCATATCATTCTCGACAAAACAGGGACACTGACAGAGGGACGTTTTGAAGTTCTCGATTTTAAAAATATGAGTTCAATGCGTGATCTTGAAATTCACTCTATAGCAAATGCTTTAGAGGCCAGATCAATTCACCCTATCGCTCTTTCTTTAAAAGAGTATTTTAATCGATACAGATTAGAGTCATTTTCAATAGAAAACTTTCAAATCATTAATGGTCTTGGAATAAAGGCGACAATTGATGGCGTGAGCTACTTCCTAGGTAAGGTCAATAAGGCCCATAGAGATGAGTCACTCTCTCAAATGACACTCGTTGGTCTCTATAATGAAGAGACTAAAGAAATTATGGCAACTTATGCCCTTGGCGATAAGCTTAAGGATGGGGCCATTGAAAAAGTTGAAGAACTCTTGGCCAAAGGATTTAGTCTCCACATTGCCAGTGGCGACAATGAAGGTGTAGTTCGCAGTCTAGGAAAAGACTTAGGCATTAAGTCGGAGAATCTTCATGCTGAACAGTCTCCAGAAGATAAGGCCCACCTTATCGCGACTCTCAAGGAGTCTGGAAAGGTTCTAATGGTGGGAGATGGAGCTAATGATGCTCTCGCTCTTCAAAAAGCAGATGTTGGAATTGCTGTCGGTGGTGCAGTTGATCTCTCTTTGAGAGCTAGTGATATTTTTCTATCGACTTCAGATATTAAAGTTATCAGTAAGTTAATTACAACAGCTGCCGAAACTAACAAAGTCATAATCAGAAATTTTGCGTTCTCTATCGCCTATAATACAGCAGGTGTCCTCTTAGCACTAAATGGATATGTCTCGCCTCTTCTGGCGGCCATCTTCATGCCACTAAGTTCAGTTACAGTTGTTTTATCAAGTTTTATGGGAACACGCAGATTAAATAAGTGCTTCAAGGTTCAACAAGGAGATCTTAAATGAATATCATCTATTTTCTTCTTCCTCTTGCCTTAGTACTTGGTGGTGTATTCGTGGCCTTCTTTATCTGGGCCACTAAGAATGGTCAGTATGACGACCTCGATACTCCAGCAAAAAGAATGTTATTTGATGATGAAAACCATACAAATTAGTCTCATAAAAAAGGAAGGAAGGTTATGAGTACAAGTTCTAACACAGGTCATTTGGAGGAATTCTCTTATAATGACAAAATCACAAAGTGGTTTGTTGGTGCCACTATGCTATGGGGAGTTGTAGCATTACTTCTAGGAGTAATCATTGCATTCCAACTAGCATACTGGAAGTTTAATCTTGGGCTAGAATGGACAACATTCGGACGTCTTAGACCACTTCATACCAACGCAGCTATTTTTGCCTTTGTCGGTAACGCCATTTTCGCTGGTGTTTACTATTCAACACAGAGGCTTTGTAAGGCAAGGATCTTCAACGACATGCTTAGTTGGGTCCATTTTTGGGGATGGCAGTTAATTATTGTTTCTGCCGCCGTAACACTCCCTCTTGGTATCACTACTGGGAAAGAGTACGCAGAGCTAGAATGGCCAATTGATATTGCCATTGCTCTTATCTGGGTTGTTTTCGCAATTAACTTCTTTGGAACGTTAATTAAGAGAAGAGAAAAGCACATCTACGTTGCACTTTGGTTCTACATTGCCACGATTGTAACAGTTGCTGTTCTTCACATTGTGAACTCAATTTCACTACCTGTTGATCTTATGAAATCTTACCCAGTGTACGCTGGTGTTCAAGATGCACTTGTTCAATGGTGGTATGGTCACAATGCTGTTGCCTTCTTCTTAACAACACCATTTCTTGGTCTGATGTACTACTTCATTCCTAAAGCGGCCAATAGACCAGTTTATTCTTATAGACTATCTATTATCCACTTTTGGTCACTAGTATTTATCTACATTTGGGCCGGTCCTCACCACCTACTCTATTCAGCAATTCCTGATTGGGTACAAACACTTGGTATGACATTCTCAGTAATCCTTTGGATGCCATCTTGGGGTGGAATGATCAACGGTCTTCTTACACTTAGAGGTGTTTGGGACAAAGTTAGAACTGAGCCAGTTCTTAAGTTTATGGCCACAGGTGTAACATTCTACGGGATGGCAACATTTGAAGGTCCACTACTTTCAATCAAATCTGTTAACTACCTTGGTCACTTCACTGACTGGGTTGTTGGTCACGTTCACGCCGGAACAATCGGTTGGAACTATATGATGACTGCTGGGATGCTTTACTTCCTAGTACCAAAATTATGGAAGACTCACCTCTTCTCTAAGAAACTTGCTAACGCACAATTCTGGACAGCAACTATTGGTCTACTCCTTTATATGATGTCTATGTGGGCAGCCGGTATTACTCAAGGTCTTATGTGGAGACAAATCGACGAAGCAGGTAGACTTGTTTACCCTAACTTCATCGAAACAGTTGTTAAGATTGTTCCAATGTACTGGGTACGTGCCTTTGGTGGTGTTCTAGTTCTTCTAGGATTCATCCTAATGGTTTACAACCTAGTTAAGACTATTCAATTTGCAAATGCACAGAATGCAAATAAAGAAGAAGATGTTTATGCAGCAGCACCACTAAGTGCAGCACAAGATGAGCCACATGCTGACGCTCACAGAAAACTTGAAGGTCTACCAATGCTCTTCACTGTTTTAACTCTTCTTGCCATTCTCGTAGGTGGTATCGTTGAGATCACTCCATCACTACTTTCTGATAAGTTTGTGGAAAAAGCTCCACACATCAAGCCATACACTCCTCTTGAGATTGCTGGTCGTGATGTTTATATCAAAGAAGGTTGTTACGTATGTCACTCTCAACATATTAGACCTACAGCTTCTGAGAAGTTGAGATATGGTGATCCATCTGTTGCAGCTGAATCAGTTTACGATCGTCCATTCCAGTGGGGATCAAGAAGAATTGGTCCAGACTTAGCAAGAGTTGGTGGAAAGTATAACGATATGTGGCACTACAGACACATGATTAACCCAAGAGATGTGACTCCAAAGTCAATCATGCCTAACTACAGCTGGCTAACTAAGAATAAGACAAACTTCAAAGTTATCCAGAAGAAGCTAAAAGTTATGGCAGCACTTGGTGTTCCTTACACTGAAGAGCAAATTGCAAATGCTTACAACGACGCTTACAAGCAAGCTGAAGAAATTACAAAAGGCTTAACTGAGCACGGTGTTCCAATGAGTATGGCAAACAAAGAGATCATCCCTCTTATTGCTTACCTACAACGTTTAGGAGCTGATTCTGCGAAGGCGAAAGCTGAACAAGCAGAACAGGAGTAATCATGAAAAAAGAAGTAATAGCTAGTATGGACATGAGTATCTTACCAACTATCGGGCTACTATTATTTCTGGCCGTCTTCATAGGAGTCTTCTTATGGAGCTTCAGAAAAGGAAGTAAGCTGACTTACGAAGAGGCCGGACTAAAGGCTCTTGAAGACGGAGAAGTCGTTAATTCAAAAGGAGAATTGCAATGAGCAATGATAACGGTGGAAAAGAAAATCTGATCCTACAAGATGATGAAAAACATCTTGTACTCGATCACGATTATGATGGAATCCACGAGCTGAACCACCCTCTTCCAAGTTGGTGGACGGGAACATGGATCCTATCATTTGTATTCTGTGTTCCATACTTCATGTACTACGTCATGATGGATGGTCCAACTTTAACAGATGAATATAATACAGAGATGGCAAAAATTAATAAGGTCATCGAAGCAGAAGTGGCAAAGAGCTCTAACTTTAGTGTTGAAATGTACAACACTTGGGTTGCTAAGAATGACGGTGTAAACAAAGGTAAAGTTGTTTACGATGAAAACTGTCTTTCATGTCACATGGATGGTGGAGCTGGAGATATCGGTCCAAACTTAACTGATAACTACTGGATCCACGCTAAAGGAACTCCTGAAACTATCTACCCTGTTGTTGTCAAAGGTGTAGAAGAAAACGGAATGCCTGCATGGGGAGAAGTTCTTTCTAAAGAAGATATGATGGCCGTTGTGTCATATGTTATGTCTCTAAAAGGAACAAACCCACCAAATGCTAAAGAACCTCAAGGTGAATTAGTAGAATAGTTTGACTGGGATCAATCTTTTTATACTGCAAAAGTAGTATAATAAGGTTGATCCCAGATCTTTATTATTCACCCGCATATTAGAAAAGAAGAAACTATGAGTAAAAAAAATCAATTCGACCTTCATGAATCAAGACTAGGAACAACAGCTTCTGATGGGCACAGGATTTTCCTTCACCCTGAAGATGTCAAAGGGTTTTGGCGAACGAAGAGAAACCAATTCTACTGGTTCTTGATTTTTCTCTACCTGATCCTACCTTGGATTAATATTGGTGGAAAACAATCAATCCTCTTAGATATTGGTGCAAGAGAATTTACTTTTTTT
>NZ_AUNJ01000463.1 GCF_000447775.1 Bacteriovorax sp. DB6_IX | reverse complement strand
TGATGAAGAGATCTTTGAAGAAAATATTTTAGAGCTTCAGTTCGTTAATGGAGAGTTTGATATGATCTTTGGTGATCTTGGTGATTTAACTCAAAAGAAGAAAGAGTTTGCCAATTTTCTTAAAGAACATGGAAAGGAAATTGACGATTCCAAACTTCGACTAGGTTTTAATACAATTGCTAAGCTTAAGACTCCCTTTACTAAGAAATCCAAACTGCAGGCTGAACTCGGAAATAAGAATGGTATTCGCACATTCACTCTTTTAAAAGATGGCGCGGTATTTAAGCAAAAGGCTTTTTCTGAGCTCTTTAATTGTGAGACGAATCACTGGGTTAGTTAAATATTCTAAAAGACACTTTGGTAGTTGGGGCTATCTTTTAGCTCTTGAGGATAGTCAAAATAGCCTAAATCTATAACTTTCTTTTGCTCTTTTACGAGTTCAAGGACATACCTATCTTCTAGTCTATGAGGTCCTAGCACAATGGTATCTACGAGTTCTATGATTTCTGAATACATGCTTAAACTTTGAATATTAGAAATGTGCTCTCTCGTATTTAATGGGTCATAGAAGTAGAGTCTTTCGACCTTGTCCATCGCCTGTTTTGATTTCATTAATTTGACGACTAAGCTGTCACGAAGATCATTGGTCTCAGGCTTAAAGCTAATGCCAATAAAGCAAAGGGACTCCATTTTATTTTGATAAATAAGTCTTTCAATTCTCTTTATCTGATTCATATTACTTATTTCAATACTTCTTAAAAGCGTTAACTGCGACGGGCCCTTTTCTAGTGTTGTTAGAGCACTCAGGTCTTTAGATAGACACGAGCCTCCATAGGCCGGGCCCGGTGTTAAGTAATGCGAAGAGATATTTAAGTTATGATCACTTTTGAACAGGTCAAAAAGCTCATAGGCATCAACTCGATATTCTTGGGCAATAGATGAAATCTCATTAGTAAAGGCTATTTTCATAGCATGGTAAGCATTTGAGCTGTACTTGAGAAGCTCTGCTGTTTCAAAATCCGTGATACGAATTTTCTTATTCATTGAGCTTAAGATTGTTGGAATTTGAACCTGCTGGTGCTTATTGGCCACTCCCACGACTAGATCCTGCTCTCTTATATCACTAAAGGCACTTCCTTCTCTTAGAAATTCAGGAACAAAGTAGACCTTATTATGGTTCTTAAAAAGATCTCTGGTACTTCCCGGAGGTAAGGTTGTTTTAACCATAATCTCTAAATGTGGAAATTTCTCTAGTTGGTCTGCAACTTCTTTTATTGCCTTAAGACAGACTGAGCCATCTTGAAAAGGAGAACCAACACAGATTAGAGCTGTGTCAACTTTGTGGTAGTCAATATCTGTGCTATGGGCCGCAAAGAATTGAGTGGCATTATATTGTAAGAAGAGCTCCTCTAGTTGAGGCTCAAAGAGATAACATTTTCCGTCACGAATAAGATTAATCTTATTTTGGTCCTTATCAACACCTATAACTTTATGCCCTTTTGAAGCATAGTACATAGCAAAGCTTAGGCCTACATGACCTAGTCCAATGACGGCGATTGTTTTCAATCTCAGCTCCTTAGCAATTGCTCTCAATAATTGCTACTTCGTGATATTTTCTTTAGAATTTTATTATAACAAATTATATTTGGAATGCGAATTGCGCTTTGTGTTAGCACGGGAGAGTCATGTTTGGTGTCTATAAATTAGGAAGAAGAAGCTTTGATGATTTAAATATCAAAGAAGACGGCCTCTTAGCACCAAAAGATCTGAGCTTAAACTTTCGTTATTATGAGTGTGATAGGAGCATTACTTGGAGTGCTAAGTCATTTTCAGATGGAACTCAAGTCATTCTTGATGGAAAAGTGACTAAGCTATTTTCTGAGGATAGTTTTGATCGTGAGAATCAGCTGGATTCAATCTATAAGCTCTATATAAAGTTAGGTGATGAATTCTATAAGTATTGCGACGGGTTATTCTTCATTGCTATCTATGATGAAAATACTCAGAAGTTAAAACTCTTTAATAGTCGCTATAATACCCATCGAGTTTACTACTATCAAAATGATGATTTCTTTGTTTTTGCAAAAGAGATTAAAAGTATTTTAAAGTATTTCTACCATGGGCCACTTGCTCACTTCGGTAGTGTAAAGAGTTTTATTTCAAATGGCTTTACCATACCTGATCAGACACAGATAAGAGGTATTAAGAAGCTCTTACCAACTTATATGCTCTTTATTGAAAAAGACGGCTCAAGTATCTCTCATCATTGGCATGAGGAATTTGATTTTAAAGAAAGAAGCTTTCAAAATCTTGATGAGCATTTAGATCAGTATGAAAAAATCTATCGACAGGGATTAAAAGAGCACTTTGAAACTTATCAAAGTGAAGAAGTCGGCACCTTATTAAGTGGTGGTCACGACACATCATTTGTCCATATTCAGGCCTCACAGGTTCACCATAGACCGATTCATACCTTTACTGCGGCCTTTCCCAATTGGGCATGGGATGAGTCTAAGAAGGCGGAGAATATTTCCAAGAAATTTGGTGGAGTTCATCATAATATCCCGATAGAGGCCGGGGACCTTGATAGTATTATTGATATAATTCGTACAAACCAAGAACCAGTGGTTTCTGTAACATTGCCAATACATAAGATTGCCAAGATATCTGCTGAGTATACAGATACAATGCTTGGAGGTGATGGAGGCGATACGCTATGGGGAGAGTATTATCCTGTGGCCGAATACCATCGTTATATGAAGTATCTTCCTCGTTTTTTAAGGGAGTTTTCTTATCATGGAGCAAAGGGGCTTAGGAAGCTAACTGACTGGGAAAGGTTCTGGGAGTTGGAGCATGTGGCCTCATTATTTCGTCAAGACAACTTCTATGAAGACTTCTTAAGACGCTTATGTACTTATCGTCACTTTGACGATGGTGTCCAGCAAAAGCTCTTTAATAAGGAGCTCTTTTCTGATGTCCCAGTTCAGAGAAGCTCTCTTGAGTTAGAATTTAATAAGAATAACTTTGAGCAAAGACTCATTGAGGCCAAACTCTTCAATGGTTTCTATACCTATATGTCTTTCTTTACTTATAACTCGATGGAAAAATTTGGTCAGAATCTCTATTTTCCAACTATTAATAAAGAACTTATGACTTTTATTACTTCTCTTCCAAAGAATTGGGTAAATGGTGGAAGTACATTTCATCGTTTAACAAATAATAAGAAGATTAATCGTAAGTTTCATAAAAAGGCCCTGCAGCGCTATTTGGGAAAGGATGAAATTTATAATAGAAGCTTTGATATGCCCTGGTATCTCATTTTGAGACCAAGGCATGAGGTTTTAAGACGACTTAAGAAGAGATTATGTGATCGCGGTTGGTATAATACGGATTATATAGAAGAATTATTTTCTGAGTTTCAAGTGCAAAGAGTTAAAGAACACGAACTCTTAGAACTTAAGCATCATGGTTATCGAATTTATACTCTCTTAGCATTAGAAATTTGGTGTATGGAGTTTTTAGACGGTGGCATTCATCGTGAGTTATCTAAGGATATCTCATTAGAGGAGTATCTACGATGAAAAAGTCGCTCCTATGTTTTGTTCTTCCTGTAAGGAATGAGGAAGAGTCTCTTGCTTTCATTATCACTCGTCTAAAAGAGATTTCTTGTGAGTTGATGTGTGAGTCAAAAATTATCTGCGTCGATGATTCTACCGATCGCTCAAAGGACGTGGCAGCAAAGAACGGTGCCATTGTTTTAGATGGCGAAAATCAAGGCCTGGGTCGTGCTATGAAAATCGGCCTCGAATATGCCAAGGTCCTGAATGCCGATTATACGATATCACTTGATACTGATGGGCAAGTGGATCTCAATGAGATAAAAATCTTCTATGAAGCAGTTAAAAATCAAGGTTATGATCTTGTCTTGGCCTCTCGATTCAAAAAAGGTCATCTCGTCGATTACCCATATCCAAAGGGAAATTTCTTTGGAGTTAAATTATTAAGCACCTATCTCTGTCTTGCTACGAAATTGGAGATATCTGATTCTCATGGTGGAATTAGGGCCATGTCATATAAGGCCCTTTGTGCTGTTAATATTCAGGGGAGACATACATATGTTCAAGAAAGTATTGTCTCAATTTCTGATAGTGGGGCAAGTCTTGTTGAGTTGCCAAGCCACTGGATGAAAAGAGGCCATGGCAGTTCACGAGTTGTCTCTAGTAAAATCAAGTATGCACTAAGAACATCTCCTTACTTATTTCTTAAGGCCCCTCTTGCTTTCTTGTTAACCCCGCTGGTTTTTATTTATCGAGAATTAAATGGGTATTGGAGAGAGCGTGTCGATATCTAGTTTTGATCAGTCCTATTATGACATTTGTCTAAAGAGATTACTGTCTTCTTTAGACAGAAGGAAATTTAGTAAGAGTTATGGGTGCTTTGATAAGGACTTTTGGCATTTTAAAACAAAGAGTTTTCCAAGTGCCGCGAGACAGCAGGGGATTCATGCACTTGCTCTGGCCTTAAAATTCGATGAACAGAAGAATAATTCTCAACAAAGTCAGTATCTCCTTGAGTGTCTTGAAGCGGGAATTTCTTATCTTCAAAGTATCCAGAAATCTGATGGCTCTTTTGATGAGTGGTATATTAACGAAAGAGGGTGGGCCGGACCATGTGCCTATCTCTTACACTCGCTTTGTCGTACTTATCATTTAGTAGGGAACGCTCTTTCGCCCCAGGCTTCCAATAGTATTAAGTTCATTGTTGATAAGATTATAACTCACTTATCAAAGAGTGATGAACCTGAAGTTATTGCCAATCATATTGCGATTGTTGCCGCTTCAGTCTTTGAGGCCTCAAGATTATTTCATAATCCGATATATGAGCAACTCTATCTTAAAATGAAAGCTTATTTCTTTAAGTATGTAGATGATGAAGGATGGGCGCTTGAGTATGATGGGGTAGATCTGGCCTATATGAGTGCTTCAATTAGCTTTCTTTCATTCATCCATGAGTTGAATCAGGATAGCGAGATTGAAGAATTCTCTAAGAAGAGCTTGGGGCTCTTTCAATACTTTATTGATCAAGATGGATTGATTTTTGGAACTATTGGCAGTCGTAATACTCAGACTCATTTCTATCGAGGAATTGAGTATTGGTCGCAGTATGATCCTATTGCTTCACTCATCAGTGAAAAATATCGAGGAGTCAACGATATTGGCCCTTTGGAGCAAGATGATCATTACTTTATTTATAGAGTTTGTGATCTTTGGGAAGCAGAACTATTGGGGAATTCTATTAAAAAAGTGGCCCCATCTCAATTGCCAATTGAGGGAGATGAATTTAGTCTCTTTCTTAGAAATGCTGATATCTTCATTATAAATAGCAAAGAACACTATTTTATTTGTCACCTCAAGAAAGGGGGAGCAAGCATTGTCTATAGTAAAAATGATCGCAAGCTGCGAAGTGATAGTGGTTTAATTCTCAAGTTAAAGAATCGTTTTCTTGTTAGCGAAATTTATAATGATTCCTTTAAAACTCTTTATAACGAAGAAGAAGGATATATTTATATTGAAGGTTATCTAAGTGAGTTTCAACAAAAGTATTTTAATATATTAACTCAAGTGGCCTTTAATCTCTTTATGCTTATTTTTGCCCGCCAAAGATATTTGGCCATGAGGATCAAGTCAATTATTAAGAAAGTTCTAATCGTGAAATCTCAATGCTCAAGGACAAAGTTTAGTAAGAAGATAGATCTTAATAATTTTCGTATTGAATTAAAATTACATAATATTCCATTAGATTCAGAGTCTCTCTTATATAGGGGGATCACTCAACTTCGTTATGTCCCTCAATCTCGCTACTTTACAGGGAGTGATTGTACAAATGACTTAATCACTGTCGATTTGAAAAAGCGTAATGATAATCATTTAGAATTGGAGTATCAAATTTAAGATGTGTGGATTCTTTGGTGTTATTAATATTTCGGGAAAGGTTGTAGATAAAAATCGGGCAATAGAGTCTTTATCTCTCTTATATCATCGTGGCCCTGATGAGCAGCATTACTATAGCGATTTGGATATCTTTCTTGGTCATACGCGCTTAAGTATAGTGGGAGACGATGAGTTTTCTTCACAACCTATGATTGATGATCGTGATAATATCTTATGTTACAATGGCGAGATTTATAATTACCTGGAAGTCAAAGAGAAGTTGATAGAGAAGGGAGTGGAGTTTAAGGGCTCAAGTGATAGTGAGGTCTTCTTGAAGGCCTATGGCCTTTGGGGGAGTGATTTTACTGAGCATCTGGATGGTTGCTATAGTGCTCTAATTTACAATAAATCGAATCATGAAGTCTTTATCATTAGAGATCACTTTGGAATTAAGCCTCTCTATTATTTCATAGATGATTATCAATTCATCGTTCTCCTCAGAAATAAAGCCTATTCTTCATTATGAGAATTCTTGTCAAGGAATTAACTCGCGTGCCATTCATTCTATATTAAAGTATCGCTATAATATCTATGACGAATCACCATTTCGTGGCGTCAAATCACTGGCCCCTGGAAGCCACTTAAAGTTTCAGACAGATTTACACCCAAGGAATTTACAGGTCTCACCAAATAAGGAACTTATTGTAGAACCACGTACATTCTCAGAGTCATTCATGGAGTCTGTTGCTCTGAGGATTCCCACATTAGATTTTAATATTCTCTTATCTGGTGGTATTGATTCTTCGGCCATTTACCTCGCTGTAAAAAAGTTAAAGTATAGAAGTTCTCAGTATTGTTTATCGTTTTACTCATAAAGATATAGATGAATCACAAGCGGCCCAAAGACTTTGTGAAAAATATGGTGATAAGATTCGAACTGTAGAGCATGAAGAGGTTGGGCTAGAAGATTATCGAAGAGCTCTCTTTCATTTGGAAGTAGCCTACTATGTGATTCGATAATTGTGCCTACTATGAGACTGGCCCAGTCGGTTCAAGGTAAAGTTGTCCTCTCTGGAGAAGGCGCTGATGAGATTCTAAACGGCTATATTCATCATCAGACGCTTTTAAAACAATACTTTTTTATTAAATACTTTGGTATTGTTGCAAAAATCCTCATTTATATTGGCGCTCTGCTATGTCCTGATTTTATTTTTCATATGCTTTTTAAGTATAAGGCCAAGTTGAGTCAGCAGGATTTGGCGAAGCTCAGAAAACATCTAAGAAGTGTCTTTGATTATGAGACTCATCTGGAGTCTCTTATAAGTGTTTTTTCTAATGATGAAGTCTCGCGTTTATTGCAAAGAAATATCTCTAAGAGTGATAAATTATTAAGTTACTTTAAAGAGAATCTCCCTTTAGCTCCAGAAAACTCTCTAACTAAAACAGATCTTCGTTTTTGGAATAATAAGTACACACTCCTTCGTTTGGATCGACTTTTTATGGCGAACTCCGTTGAAGCTCGTGTCCCATTCTTATCACAAGTTGTTCTAACATCACTTAAAAAATCAGAATATCTCTTTAAAAGAGAGGGCCTTTTCCTCTAAGAATATTTTGAGAAAAGTAATTAAAGAAGGTTTTCATGAGGAGCAACTTGCCAAACGCCAAAAGCAGGCCTTCTTCTTTCCAATTGAAAGGGAGTTTAATTTAAAAAAGGCCTTGGATAAATTAGAGAATAAACTCTTTGAAATAGATGCGGGTGAACTTGAGAAGATGATCAGCGAGAATGAGCAGTCTTTCTTAGGACAAAAGAAGAACTTTATTCTGATCTCACTTCTTCTTTGGCATGAAGTTTTCTTTGCAAACGATCTTTTAGAGCTTTATTGGACTTATTATGATCCTAAGCTTTTCACGGCCACTGAGTCTGTGACTCAAGTTTGATAAAGAGGTTTCTTCTGTTTTTAAAGAACTCTTGATCAAAGAGCATTCCCTCAATTGATGTCGCCTGTGAAGGAAGGAGTTCCAAGTAGAGTGAGAGGTCTTGTTGGTATTGATTTTTCCTTTGGTTTTTTAAGTCATAGACTAAAAGATCTTCCAATATTTGGCACTTCATAATCTTTGTGACATCCTCACTTTTTAATAGCTTTCTTAAGTCTTGAATAAACTCTTCAAGTGAGTTTATTGAGGTCAGGATGATTTCTCCATTACCTTTACCTGTGCTCCATGTCTTCTTCTGATTTTTAAGCCATGTCATTAAAAAAGGTGAACTCCAACTCTTGTGAGTCATTAAGAGTACTGAGTCTTTTGGTGAGATTTTATAGTAGGGTGTGATACTTGTTTTTGCACTTAGTCCCGATAAGTCACCCTTGATAATCTGTGAAATTTCTTTTGAATTGATATATTGTTTATGACTTTCTTTATCATAAATTCTTCTTGCAATAAAATCACGAGGACGCCAACTACCAAGACCATGATAGTTAAAGTTGATAATCTTACTTTCT